>NZ_JBFUIB010000367.1:0-3805 GCF_056402095.1 Peribacillus sp. P4_C12 | reverse complement strand
CCTATATTTGTTCGATGTCCATCATGTCTCACTAAAAGAAATGGGTATTTATGCTGGTATCCCTTGGCTTGGCGGAATCTTTGGCAATATTTTCGGAGGATATCTTACTAAAAAATGGGTGGACAAGGGAATTACTACACCTATTAAAGCAAAGCGTGCGTTAATTAGTATATGTGCCATCTCGGCCGCTATTGTTGTATGTGCCGTTCCGCTTGTCAAAGGACTCGCTATTACCTTAACATTACTGACCCTTGCTCTTTGTTTTATTTCTGCCATTACAGGTAGTGCGTGGGCACTTGCTGGTGACATTGCCCCTCCTTCTATGGTTGCTTCTGTAGGTGCCATTCAGAATTTTGGCGGTTATTTTGGTGGAGCCTTTTCCCCCGTTGTGGCAGGCATGATTGTGGATGCAACTGGATCTTACTCCCTTGCCTTTATATCTGGCGGTTTAATCGCCGGATGCGCCGCAATCTGTTATTGGTTTATTGTAAAACATCCTATTCAAGAATAGTGTAACGAAGGAGGACATAAATTGATTCCAAAAGTGTATATAGCAAGACCAGTACCGGCTGAGGTGGAAGCATATATTTCGCAGTATTGCCAGTGGGAAAAATGGAATGGCCCTGAACCGATTACCCGAAGCCAGCTGTTAAAGCAAATTTCCGATGCTGACGGACTGCTCATCACCGGGGAAAAAATTGATGATGAATTTCTGGACCATGCACCAAACCTAAAGGCTGTCAGTAATATCTCAGTAGGCTATAACAACTATGATCTAGAGGCAATGAAAAAGAGAAACGTAATCGGTACGAATACACCGGATGTGCTCGATGAAACCGTGGCCGATTTAGCTTTAGCCTTAATGCTCTCAGCAGCTCGCCGCCTTCCGGAACTGGACAAGCTTGTAAAGGACGGCAAGTGGGGAAGTAAAGGTGATGAACCCCTCTTTGGCGTTGATGTTCATGGAAAAACATTGGGCATCATAGGTATGGGTAGGATTGGAGAATCTATTGCAAGACGAGGGAAATTCGGTTTTAACATGGAGATTTTGTATCATAACCGGCGAAGAAAACCAGAAGTAGAGGAAACGGTAGGTGCAACCTATACCTCTCTAGAGCACCTTTTGCGGGAATCAGATTTCGTTCTTTTAATGGTCCCTTATACCCCTGAGACGAAGAAGCTTATGGGACGGGAGCAATTTGCACTGATGAAAAAATCTGCAATCTTTATTAATACATCTCGCGGCCAGACGGTGGACGAAAAGGCCCTCATCGAAGCACTGCAAAATAAGGAAATCCTTGCAGCCGGTTTGGATGTATTTGATCAGGAACCCGTAGCCCCTGACAATCCGCTCTTAACCATGCCAAACGTGGTAACTCTTCCGCATATAGGTTCAGCTACTCATCAAACACGATATGATATGGCTATGCTAGCGGCGAAGAACCTTGTAGCAGCGGTTACAGGAAGGGAGATAGTGAATGTCGTTCCTGAATTGAAAGGACTTCGGCCACTTAAAGAGTAAAATTGGTGCAAGGCACCAATATGGAAATAGGAGATGTCCTCACAGGTATCTCTCACACCATTTAACGATCTTCCCGGCTCTTATTACATGTAAGGATCACGGTAATGATTAATGAGAAAAAAACTATTATTCTAAGTTTCTCGAATGTTGGAACAAATTAGTCCATCTTGAAAAAAATCGATAAATCAGCAAATAATGAGAAGACTTTAGATGATGTTATAATGATTTTTTCTGATTGGACAGAGGAACCTTCAGCTACTAAACTATTCTAGTAGGTAAATAATTGTAGTAAATTCAGCTACTAAACTATTCTAGTAGGTAAATAATTGTAGTAAAGCATTAAAAGAAGATATTTGCTTATACACCATGATTTATTAATGGTGTATTTTTTTTGCATGAGGGCAATATTAATCATTGATTAAATGAAATTAATAAGAGTAGGTTTGTCTGTTGGATCAAGCATTATTCTCAATAATAACATAGTAGATTTCGAAGGAGATGATCAATGAAAAGAATGAAATACGTAGTAGACAAATTCTCTAATTCCATCATTAGTTATTCGTAATAGTTGCGGATATTGAGAAAAAAGCTTATATCTCTAAATCAGGGAGTGTTCCTTCAGGGGAAAAATGGCTTGCAAACGCAAAAGGCAATCCAAGCATCCCAGCTAGTTGCGCACTGAAGCCGCTAGAGCCAAATAACCAAATCGGAATGTTTAAGCCATTTCCCGGTATAGCTTTTACATACATTTTTTCAGAAGCTAAAGCTGGATTAAAATACGCTGTTGTTCTGGAAACTCTTGACCATTACTTTGACGGACACGTCTTATAGCATATGCAGTACGTTGATCAGTACCAGGAGCTCGCCAAGTCCCAAATCAATTCGACCAGGAAACAAGGATTCGAGCGTTCCAAATTGTTCTGCAATAACTAATGGAGCATGGTTCGGGAGCATAATTCCTCCTGAACCTACATGAATCTTTGAAGTACCTGCTGCTGCATGTTCAATCATTACTGATGTAGCGGTACTAGCGATAAGGGGCATATTATGATGTTCAGCCAACCAAAACGATTATACCCTAAGTTCTCAACATGTCTTGCAAGATTAAGTGTATTTCTTAAAGATTGAGCAGGTTTTCCTCCAAGTACAATGGGAGAAAGATCAAGCATGAAAGGGAATATCTTTTATTCGCATCGAACGAATACTATTAGAGTCACTCAATAAATTCAACTTCTTTCTATAAAAAAACTTGATGTTACGGAGGATGGAAGGTTGTTACTCACACAATCCCTCCAAAACATAAAATACATTCTAACAGCTGTTTTTGTTGTTTCGAAATAAAACGATTTACTAAAATAAAGTTAGGCCTGACATAGATAACCATTAGTGAGTTTTTTAGTTGACATAGTTAACTGTAAATATTAAGATTACAGTAATCTTCTTGAGGAGGATGCGAAAAAAGTGAATAGTGATTTTACAATAGCTGTGCATAGTTTAATCTATTTAGCATATTTACCAGATCATATGGCCAGCAGTGAGTCTATCGCAGAAAACGTTTGTACAAACTCAGCTAGAATACGTAAAATGATGAGTTGCTTACGAAATAATGGATTTGTTAAGACAAAAGAAGGTGTGGGCGGCGGCTATATTCTTGACTGTAACCCTCAAGAGATAAGTTTGGCTGATATTTATATTGCAGTCTCACATGGAACCCTGAAACCAAATTGGTGTACAGGTGATCCGAAGAAAAAATGTGTTATATCGTCTAATACCCAGATGGTTATGGATGAAATTTTCGATGAAGCTGAATTATATTTTGAAAAATATTTAGAGAAAATTACCCTTAGCACTTTTTTGGAAAAAATTAAACAATGTCCTTGATATTGATTTAGTTTTTTCTTTTATGCTTACTGTATATTTTATTTTTACAGTTTAACTTTTAAATTGAACTGTGACTAAACATTTAAGGGGGGTATTTATAGAGATGGCCGATAAAATTCGATTTGAAAATGGGGATTGGGTACAGGGAAGGTCCAGAGAAGGAGAACTTATCCACGGCTTTGTTGAAATAGTTAACTCTAATCGAGAAATTGTAAAAGTGAATGTGGTGGAAAGTGACAATGAAAAAGCGGTTGGAAAATCGATTTGGATTCCAAGTAAATGGACTGAAAAGCTTCCCGATTTATCAATTAGTAACGAAGCTCATCTTTTAACATTAATTGATTTGGCCTTACTTTCAAAAGATGAGGCGTGGTTTATGGAATTGTCCGAAAAATTAGCATC
>NZ_JBFUIB010000366.1:0-3819 GCF_056402095.1 Peribacillus sp. P4_C12 | reverse complement strand
CCTTTCCTTACTGCTGTTTCGATAACTATATATAGAATAAATAACCCAAAAATATAAAAAAACAATAGGGATGATAGCCTCCACTAAAAATCCCCCAAACTAAATAATCAATTATTCCTTTACTTTACCATAAAATTCAGAATTCCTTATGGAACTAACCCGCCCCGTTCGTAATATAAGGTCAACCAGTTATTAAACTGTACCCTATGTAAAGGACATTTTTAAAAAAGGTCATGCCACTTGAGAAGGTGATTTCTGTATTGAACAGGAGTCATCTTCTTTAAGTTTCATTGATATCTTAAATTGTTATAGTACGTCATATAACTTTTAATTTCCTTTTTAAGTTCTTCTATTGTATTACAGGGTTTAATATAGACTTCATCTTTAAAATGACCAAAGAAGGACTCTAGTGGAGCGTTATCCCAACAGTTCCCTCTTCTCGACATGGATTGCCCAAGTCCTAGTTTTTTTACGTGTTTTTGAAAAGTGGACCAGTATAGTGTACTCCGTGATCAGAGTGAATAGAGGCCCCTTCGGCAAACTTTACTCGTTTATTCTTCGTTAACTTTACTAATGTATCTGTACCTAAATCTAATGTCATTCGGCTAGACACATTATAGGCAAGTATTTCATTGGTTGAACCATCTTTAATCGTGGATAAATGAGACTAATCATTAGTTAACATAATGGATCCTTTAGGAAATAAAATACGCAAAAGTCCTTTTTTCTGCCCCACGGGTTGGGACTTGGAACAAACACCTATACTACCTGTTTCCTATTTTCAATTGGAGCCAGTATTGTATAAAAACCAGAGATATAAAAAAGGTCTCATCATACATCTCAGCATGGATTGAAGCGATCATATTTGTCATCAATTCTGTTCCGAGTTTAAGACGTTTGTCGGTAAAGCCAAATAATTTCTACTTCTTCATCAATATAAACTAGGCTAAACTTTTCTTCGATCAAGAAAATGACCACAAAAAAGATCTAGTTCATATGACTAGATTCTCTTTTTAATATCTTCCCTTATTGATTCAATGATAGTATCTGATAAATTTGATGGAAGAGATGAACCATCCTCAAAAACCCATGTATTAATTATTTCAAGATCTGCTTTATTAAAAGTAATGCTATACTCTTTATAATTGTGAGTAAAATCAGCTKTAACTGTTTCTTCAACATCAAACTCGTCATCAATAATCATATTTTTTATTTCATATGGCTTCACGATCTAATCTCCTTTTTATTTTCATTCTTGTATATAGAATTGACCTAATATGATTGTTTATTCACTTTTTTTACCCAGCCTGCCCAAATCAAAAAACGAAGGGCTACTTTCATCGTATCATATATATGCAAGACCATATTCCTTACATTGTCAACCACTCAACCAGACATACTATTAAGGTGAATGAGAAAAAGGTATTGTCAAAACAAAAATACCCGTTCGTAAAAGTCAATTTTTACGAACGGGTCATTAATGATTAACATAAGGGTGTTGTTCTATAAAACGTTGCTCCCATTGAATCTCTATAAATAACAGTTGACACCCTTTTCAGAAGAGCGAAAATCCCCTAAAACTCGTGTAAAGTTCATAGAAGAACTACTGATTATACTACTCACGCAGAATGCTTTCCAGAAGTTTTAATTTTTTACAGTCGCTAACATCGATTTAATCCGGATCCAAGGACGATCATTGTCCCATTCTAAAGTTATAGGGACACGAAAGGTCTTTTCTAACAATGATTCTGTTAATGTGTTCTTTTTATCGCCTTTTGCAATAACGTTCCCTGAATTGATTAACAAAGCATGGGTTATTGATGGAACGATTTCTTCGATATGATGTGTAACATATAAAATGGTTGGGCCGTTCGGTGCAGCAGTCAAATCTTCAATAGTGGTTAATAGTTCTTCCTTAGAGTAAATGTCCAATCCATTACAAGGCTCATCTAAAATTAATAAACGAGGCGAAGACATTAGAGCCCTTGCAATCATCGCTTTTCTTTTTTCGCCTTGAGAAAGAGATTGGATGAATTGGTTGGACAAATGTTTGATTCTAAATTGGTCTAGTAATTTATTTGCTTTTTTTATATCATTCTCTGTAATTTCCTCATATAATCCAATAGAAGCAAATTTACCACTTAAGACTACTTCAAGTGCTGTATCATTCGGCCGTGATTGATATTCCTGATCTAAGGAGGAACTCACCCAACCTATGGATTTCCGCAGCTCAGGAATATTCGTTTTTCCAAAAATGTTTCCTAAAACAGAAACTTCGCCACCACTATTGGGCCATTGATATCCCGTAATCATTTTTAAAAGAGATGTTTTTCCTGATCCATTTAAACCTAGAAGCGCCCAGTGTTCCCCCGTTTGGACTTCCCATGAAACCCCATTTAATATTTGGTTCCCATTGCGTTTCCAATTAATATTCTTAAGTGAGATGACATTGTTGCTGGTTTTTGTTTGATCCATCTTTATCCTCCATCTGTCTTATAGACTTTCAGTCATTTCGCTTTTTCGTTATCACACAATACGCCGATTTTATATAGAATGTCCTTTTATATCCCTTTTTTTAACTTCATTTCAATCGTTTTAAGCCTTTTATGTAAAAATCCCCTTTCTTAAGGTGCGTGTGATATTAAATTAAAATTCATTCAACGTTTTTTTATTTCTTTTCTAAACTTACACCTCAAGAAAGTTTCTCAGTATGAMTCATTTACATATTAAGAATATTTAAAGTTCGGCTTGCGTTTTTCTAGGAAAGAATGAACACCTTCTCTATAATCCTCTGAAACAAAAGAATCGATTACAAGTTGAGCTGTCTCTTGAGAATCCTTGGTAGCTCCCATTAAAACTTCATTAATAATCTTTTTTGACCCCCGTACTGACAATTGAGCATTTTTACAAATTAGTTTTGCATAATCCAAAGTTTCTTTTTCAATTGAGCCTGAGGAAAATATACGATCCACTAACCCAATTCGAAAAGCTTCTTCAGCATCTAATAAACGGCCTGTATATAGAATGTCTTTTGCTTTTGCAGGGCCTACAAGGTCGACAATATTCTTTGTTCCAGGCGTATTATAAACTAATCCAAGCTTGGCAGGGGTAATGCCCAATCTTCCATTTTCATCAGAAAATCTAAAATCGCATGCAACTGCTATTTCACAGCCCCCTCCCACACAAAACCCTTTAATCATGGCTATTGTTGGTTTGGAAACATCCATAATAGCTTTTTCTGCGACCATCGTTGCCCTATTATATTTATCAGCCCCTTCAGCTGTATAACGTAATGTTTTAAATTCGCTTATATCCGCTCCTGCCGAAAACGCACTATGATCTACACCTTTAAAAATAATTACTTTAACCTGTGAATTTTTTTCGCATTCTTCTATTAAATCAGGTATTTTCGTCCACATTTCGTAACTAATTGCATTCCGTTTTCCGGGTCTGTTGAAATTGATAAACGCTATATTTCCTTCTATTTGGAGATAAAGTGGATCATTACTAATACTATTTTTGTTCACTACCTCTAGATTTTCAGCCATCTCTTCTACGTCCCTTCTATTACTTTTTCAATATAGTAGATTCTTCGGGTAACCTAACGACACCAATATCACCCTTTTACTGGTCTAATTTTCTCTTTCTCTACAAATAATTCAAAAGTCTCACGATTATTAGTATGGTGAACTTTACATTGATTGGAAGGTTACCCGAAGAATCTACTATATTGAAAAAGTAATAGAAGGGACGTAGAAGAGATGGCTGAAAATCTAGAGGTAGTGAACAAAAATAGTATTAGTAATGATCCACTTTATC
>NZ_JBFUIB010000365.1:0-3823 GCF_056402095.1 Peribacillus sp. P4_C12 | reverse complement strand
TCTCACTTATTGACCCAGATACTAATAAATTGCATACCTATATGGTGAAACCTGGTCAAGTTGTTTTTATTCCGATGGCTTGGTGGCATTGGATTATACCTAAATCAGAAAAATTGCATCTCCACCTCTTTTTTAACAATGACCAACGTGAAACAGCAGAAGGTTCTGATACGTTACGACTAACACCTCCAGAAGTTTTCCAACTAGCATATGGTGTTGATGCTACAAAAATAGCCGATGTATTAACTCCAATTAAAGAATCAGTCGTAATTGGACCACCTCATCCTATAACTCGCCAAACTTACACACCGAATACAAGTCGTGTAAAACCAGAAGAAGCTCCAAAACAAAATCAGAAAAAAGAAGAAATAGCAATCAATATAAATGGTAAAAATTTTAAATTATAAGACTTAAATACTAAAAAGTCCCCTCTCAATTAAGAGAAGGGCTTTTACTTATTTCACACGTAAATTTTGTCCGACATAAATTTTATCGATATTCTTTAAACTATTCCAATTTTTAATTTGGGCTGTGGAACTTCCGTATTTTTTAACTAATGCTGATACGGTGTCGCCACTTTTAACAGTATGATATTTTTTTGTACTATTTGTTGATACTGATCCAGTGACTTTTAGTTTCAGACCGATATTAATTTTGCCTGGGTCTTTAATTCCATTAAGACTTACTAGGGCTTTTACTGTTGTTTTGTATTTTTTTGCAATCAAGCTAAGTGTGTCGCCTTTTTTTACAGTATAAGTTGTTGTGGATGTACTGGATGTATTGGGCGGGCTAACAGTATTTTCTGTGTCCGTGAAATCCCTATCGGCTACATTTAAATCTACCTTTGTGCTAATACCATTTATTTTACCTGAATCAGAATGTTGCCAAATATCTGCGCTACGTCCCAATGTGCTGTTGTATCGAGCAATCCACAAAGTATACTTCTTCAATCTTGATTCATCTAAAGCATTCTCAAGAAAGGATTTACCTGTATATAACATAGCAGTATGTCCTGCATCTTCAATGGCCTCTAAAAATGCAATAGCGGCGTCAGTTAGTGTCTTTTTCTTTGCCTTTTTTTTGTTTTCTTCAAGGTCAAGAACAGCAGGGTAATTTAAACCAATAGAACTGATAGAATCTATAAAATACGCAGCCTCAGCCTTTGCTTCTGCTACAGTAGCAAACTTAGCATAGTGATAGGCCCCCACTTTTAATCCCGCTGCCAAAGCTTTAGGAGCATTTTCTTTAAAGTAGGAAAGCTTAGAATAACTCGTTCCCTCGGTAGCTTTAATAAATACAAACTTCACACCATCTTTTGCGACTTTGTTCCAATTAATTACACCTTGCCAATGTGAAACATCAATTCCTTTTATAGTTGTCATATTAATCTCCTCCTCTTTTTTTAAAAGAATAGCCACCCAACGGGCAGCTTTTTTTTGAAGTTCCTTCTCTTTTTGCTATTAACTCATAAAGCCCTGTTCCACCAAGACCAGCGAATGCACCAGCCCATAACCTTAAGACAATATCCATATCTGTGAAAGGAAAAGCAACAGAACCTACCCCTAGCCCGATTACTAGACTTAGTATAGGTAAAGCGTTGTTTGGTAAATTGACTGTGTGCTTTACGACCTGAACCACGGCCGCGACTATGGGAGCCAATATAGTTGTAATGATTAATACTTGCTGCATGATTTCGTTATCCATTTTAAATCTCTCCCTTTTTTTCGATTTGATCAATACGTTTATGTGCCTGTTTAGTACTTTTATCTATGCGTATTACTGTCTTTGACAATGCAGTCCAACGTTGGTCACTAGCTTTAAAATCAATCCTAATTGAATCATCTGATTGACCAATATTGTCTAATTTTGTTCTTATAATTGCCGATTCTGTAGCATCACTTTTAACATCCTTGTCCCTATTTCAGTTAAATGTAAAGAAACCAATAATAAAACTAGCAGTTGCGATTATTACACCGATTTTAATTGTCAAAACATGACCTCCTTGAACGCTCAATGCATAATAAAAAGCCGATTCAAAATTTAGAGACGACTTGAAATTTGTTGCGATTTAGTTTTTTAGTTACCGCACAGTTTGTTCCTATTCGGGTCCTACCAACAAAATGCGGAAAACATACGCTAAGGGAGTAACATCAGGAAAATACAGATTTACAACGGTAAAGAAATCCAAATATATAAAGCCTAATTTCTCGCTTTTAACACCGAGAAATTAGGCTTTAGTTACTTCATTAAAGAGCCCGTTAGCGGAGTAGCGAAAATGATCCTAATATGAGTTTACTTGTTTACAAGAAATTCTTTTGTGACTAACATCTTATTAAACTATATGAACCTTTACAAAGAAAGAGCGCATTTCTTATTCCTGGCAATGCGCCCTAAACTTGCTTACCTATTTTTTCCCCATCAATTTATACCATTTCTTAAAGATAAACCTGCTTAATTCAACCCATACCCAGCTATATATAAAAGAAAAAATGTAAATAAATCCTATAACTTTTAATGAAAGAGATGTACTGGCGATTGGTCCTAAAACAGGGAAATGGACAATATATAGAAGAAAACAAATTCCACCCATTAATAATATAGACGTAAAAACTATGATGCCAATTCGTCTTTTTAAAATAAGAAGAGCTATTCCAAGTCCTAAACCTACTATCCCTGTTGTAAACGGGAAAACAAATGATTCGCCAGGTTGGATCAGAATCAATAAAAGAAACGTTAAAACATAACTTTGAAGCCCAAAGGGAATAGATATAATGGTACAAATCAAGATAGGGAGAGTGGCAAAAGGACTGATTAAATAACCGATCCCTGGGAGAAAGTTTCCGGTTGACTGCAGGATAGCTGCAAGTGCAGAAAAAAGGGCGGCTAATACGAGCTTTTTAGAATAAGAGAACGTTTTAAAATAATGGTGGAGCATGTATGATTCATGTGATAAAATGCTAAACCAATTCATGAGTTCCTCCTTCTCTTCTTACAGCACATAAGCTTTATTCCTCCATTCTTTTTTCGGTACATTAGAAACTTCACATAAAACGCATTTATCTATGCAATCGCCATCATTACATCACTTATACCTACTAACATTTGCCGGTTTTAAGATTGACTCGTACGACTTTAAATCCAAAGTTCTTTCCGCGGATACAAAGTCCATATCCCTGGTTTGGTCGATAAACCTTTCACCGACATGGCCGAATGACTGTTGAGTTGAAAAATCGAATATATTTGATGAACTGTGACGTTCAAAACGAGCCAACGTTTGTCCGGCTATTTTTATCGTTAACAAAAAAGTAATACAAATGACTACGAAGAAGCATCATTTGCAGCAGGATTGAATTTTGGTCTTGAAGAGGGAGAACTTTTTTTAAAACGCTATCATCTTCAATATTGGATTCAGTTTTTAGTTAAGACGAAATCAATACTATTTAATGAAAGAAAATAACGAAGTAAAAGAAATTGGAACCTTAGATGTTATTTATGAAGGACAACCGACAAAAATACGGATTCAAGCTGAAATTCATATTGAAGATGTTTAGAAAGAGATTGTTCTATATATGTTTATATTATTAAGTAAATTCCCGAAATTCCCCGGCCCTAATTTGATTCTAATAGAACAGCTCTAATCATATTCTTAAAAAAGAAAACAATAAGAAGGAGTGTAAAGTTAGTTGATAAAAGTTAAGGTTAGTTTACGGCCCATTGTAAGTAAAATAAATTTACCCACTGTTTTGAAAACAGCAATACTTCCGGGTGACTCAATTGAAAGATTATTTATTGCAACTCAGGTAGGAGAGATCTTTTACATAGG
>NZ_JBFUIB010000364.1:0-3853 GCF_056402095.1 Peribacillus sp. P4_C12 | reverse complement strand
GGCTAAGAATGGTTTTTTCCTTATTATATCCCAATTCGAAACTTACACAATAAGTACTAGGCGATTTTTTGACATTTTTTGCGGTTGCCCTTGGCTGTTCACCTAAATATGAATAAAAAAGATGAAAGCAATAATTGGAAAGTTTTTTCTTAAATCTAGAAAAATAGGCTAATGCACAGACCAAGGCGGGCTTAATGACATATGGTAAGGTGTAAAGAGAAAACAGAAATCAAGAAGGAGTGAAACTTAATGTACGGATATGGTGGATATGGCGGAGGATATGGTTATGGTGGTGGCTGCGGTGGTTGCGGTTTTGGTTCAGGTTTCGCATTAATCGTAGTATTGTTTATTCTGTTGATTATCATCGGTGCCTCATTCTGTTGCTAACAAAAGAAAAAACTAAAAGACCAGTAAATGCTGGTCTTTTCTTTATGTTATTAATTTAAAGGAATAAATCCTATTTAATTCCTTACTTTCTCAGACAAGTGTCTGGGGGGCTGGATTGCCCGTGAAATTATCGAAAAAAACCAACTGAAAAATATCGAAGAACCGGTTTTTAGCTGGTGAAAGAAAATAACCAGGAATCCTAGTTATTTTTTTTTATGGAATAAACTATGAAATCATACGAATGCACGTTCTTAAGTGTCCTGGTTTTTCTTTATTCAGCATATCTGCTAAAATAACGAAAGATGTAATTATTTTAGGGGGAAAAAAGATATGAAACCTTCTCGTTTAAAAGCTGGCGATGAAATCCGGGTTATTGCACCTTCGAGAAGTCTGGCGATTGTCAAAGGGGAACAACGCAGGCTGGCAGAAGAAAGATTAATGGAGCTTGGATTTAAAGTGACATATGGTAATACGGCTTTGGTCCATGACGACTTTTTCTCGAATTCAATTGAAGATCGAATTGAGGATTTACATGATGCGTTTCGGGACCCAAATGTAAAGGGAATCTTTACGGCTATTGGCGGTTATAATGCCAACCAATTACTACGATATATTGACTATGATTTGATTAAAGAAAATCCAAAAGTGTTGATGGGATATAGTGATGTAACGGCTATCTTATTGGCAATTTATAAAAAAACAGGCTTAACTACATACCCTGGTCCTCATTTCTCGACGTTCGGCATGAAGGCTGGGCTGGAATATACAATGGAATACTTTAAAAAAGCAGTTCTCCAAGTTGAAGACTTTTATCTTGAACCAAGTGAAACGTGGAGTGATGATTCATGGCATTTAGAACAGGATGATCGCACTTTCCATACAAATTCAGGATATATGGTCATTCAGGAAGGGGAAGCGACAGGGACAATCATTGGAGGCAACCTTTGTACAATCAATCTTTTACAGGGTACAGAGTATATGCCTTCTTTAAAGGATAGTATCCTGTTTATAGAAGATGATGAAGAAAGCCATCCATTCAGTTTTGACCGAGATTTACAGTCATTGCTTCAATTGCCAGATGCAAGCGGAATAAAAGGAATTGTCATAGGCCGTTTCCAAAAGGAATCCGGGATGACTGATTATGCTTTGCAGGAAATTATTGCAACAAAGAAAGAAATAAATGGTATACCTGTCATCGCGAATGCTAACTTTGGACATGTTCATCCATTTGTAACGGTCCCGGTAGGTGCAAAAGCAGTGATGAATGTGAAAAACGGAAAAGTAACTGTTAATGTCCTTTCATAAAAAAACTATAGATAAGACGCCGTTCAAAAGTGGACGGTGTTTTAAGTTATTTTGGGTTTGGTCTGGTAATTCCCTATAATATGAATTTATTTCTACTTGCCTGAAGCTATGTTTTCTGGTTGATTTTAGGAGTAATACCTCTTGTCAGCGCTGAATATTTTATTATTTTACAAGCATTATTAGGGAATATGAGGCTAATTGTTCAAATTCTATGTTTTTCTGATATAATACTAAGAGATTTAAAATAGAAAAGGTGATTATGTGTTATTAACAATTCCCGCATCCATTCGTTTAGAAGGGGCTTTGGCCGAATATAATAAAAAAGGCCGTGTAAGCCATACTTGTTTCGTTTGTAACGAAGACACTTCAAATGGGGATGCAAGTAACTTGAACTACTATAAGTTAGGTACTAAAAAAGTTTGTCATTCATGCATGAAACAAGTTTTACGTCATCCATCTTTAAAAGAGTATGAATATGTACATACCTCAGTTATTGATAAAACTGCTTTTTATAAAAATGTGCTGGCTGTTTTAAAGGATGAAAATTTTTTAGAGTCAATTCGTCAAGAAAAGCTAAATAGCGCATTGTAAGAAAAAAGTGTATCTCTTGTGGATACACTTTTTTTGTACCCTTTTAAGTCACTATTTATAATGACCCATCCCAAAAATCTAAAAGAAATTTTTGATGTTTACAAGCTTAGGTCAATTTCCTTAGCAAGATTCCCTGAATCAGGACATACACTTTACTATAATGCTAGTTTGTTTCCAGAGAAGGAGAGTGTGGGCATATGGAGCAGTCTTCATTGATCAAGCCGGTCCTAGGAGGAGCCTACCCGACTATTAGTCATGGTGAGGGAGTATTTTTATACGATAAAGAAGGAAAGAACTACCTGGATGCTTCATCCGGTGCTGTTACTGCTAACATCGGTCATGGTGTTCAGGAAATTATTGATGCGATGAAAAAACAGGCTAATCAGGTTTCATTTGTGTATCGTTCACAGTTTACGAGTGAACCAGCGGAGAAACTCGCTAAAAAAATTGCTGAACTAACAAAAGGGGAACTGAATTATAGCTTTTTTGTAAATAGCGGATCCGAAGCGACCGAAACTGCCTTGAAAATTGCCATTCAGCATTGGCAGGAAAAAGGGAAACCTAAGAAACATAAAATTATATCCAGATGGATGAGCTACCACGGCATCACGATGGGGGCTCTTTCGATGTCGGGCCATCCGATTCGCCGTGAAAGGTTTACTGCTATGCTTGAATCATATCCTTCCGTTTCTCCTCCATATTGCTACCGCTGCCCACTTCAACTTGATCCCCATACGTGCGGAATGGCCTGTGCTAAGGAATTGGAAGCAACAATTAGACGCATTGGTGGTGATAATATTGCCGCTTTTATTGCTGAGCCTGTCATTGGCGCAGCCGGGGGAGCTATTGTTCCACCGGATGGTTATTTTCAAAAACTCAAGAAAATTTGTGAAGAACATGACATTTTATTCATTGCCGATGAAGTTATGACTGGATTCGGTCGGACCGGTAAGATGCTTGCTTCCGAATATTGGGATGTAGAACCTGATATCGTAACATTCGGAAAGGGAATGAGTGGGGGGTATACTCCTATAGCTGCCGCTGTAATGACGAGAAAAGTGATGGAGCCAATTATAAGTGGCTCTCAGTCGATTATCGGAGGGCATACACTTAGCGCCAATCCATTATCATGTGCGGTATCGTTAGCGGTGTTAGAATATGTAGAAAAAAACAATCTCGTTGAAAAATCAGCCGACAGAGGGAAAAACTTAATTAGAGGACTGAAGAAGTTAGGAGAGAAGTATTCCTTTATCGGAGACATCCGTGGAAGGGGTTTATTGATTGGTATGGAATTTGTCCAGGATAAATCGACAAAGTCTCCGCTTCCAAAGGGTGTCGACGTGACTAATGAAATCATTAAATTGGGAATGAAAAATGGAATCCTATTGTACCCTGCAGCAGCGGGTCTAGATGGTGTAACCGGGGCTGCAATTATCATATCTCCTCCTTTAACGATTTCGGAGGACGAGTGTGCAGAATTGTTAATGAGGCTCGATATAACACTTCGACAATTTAATGAGCAGATCCTACCGGGTCATCTGTCATCCTAACAAGGGAGTGAGTTAGTATG
>NZ_JBFUIB010000363.1:0-3854 GCF_056402095.1 Peribacillus sp. P4_C12 | reverse complement strand
TCATGTATTGATAGGAGTTTTTATTTTTTTTAGAGAAAGAATTACATAGTGAGTAGGAAGGCAGTGGAGTATAAATGAATTATGAAGAAGTAATTATCATAGGTGGAGGTCCATGTGGATTGGCTGCTGCAATTGCCCTGAAGGAAGTGGGGATACAGTCTCTAATCATTGAAAAAGGCAATGTGGTGGATTCCATATACCGGTATCCAACACATCAAACCTTTTTTAGTTCAAGTGAAAAATTGGAGATTGGTGACACGGCTTTTATCACGGAAAACCGTAAGCCTGTCCGTAATCAGGCACTTGCCTATTATAGGGAGGTAGCTAGAAGGAAAGAACTGCGTGTGAATAAGTTCGAAAAAGTGGAAAAAGTGGAAAAACAGGATAATGGTAAATTTTTAGTCCGGACATCAAAAGGCGACTATACAGCTTTGCGAGTCATCGTATCGACCGGTTATTATGATCATCCTAATTATATGTGTATTCCCGGTGAGCAGCTTCCTAAAGTGTTTCATTATTTCAAGGAGGGTCATCCGTACTTTAACTGTGATGTTACAGTCATCGGTGGTAAAAACTCAAGTGTAGATGCAGCGCTGGAGTTGGTCAAGTCAGGGGCAAGAGTTACAGTCCTGTATAGAGGCTCAGAATTCTCTTCAAAAATTAAACCATGGATTCTCCCTGAATTTGAATCATTAGTCCGTAATGGGACAATTATGATGGAATTTAATGCGGTTATTGATGAGATCACAGAGGAGAGTGTCATTTATCACGTAGGTAACGAGGAAAAGGTTATTAAAAATGATTTTGTGTTTGCAATGACTGGATATCATCCTGATCATTCATTTTTAGCATCAATGGGCATCAAAATTGACGAGGAGACAGGAAGGCCTACTTATAATGAGGAAACGATGGAGACGAACATTGAAGGTATCTATATTGCTGGAGTTCTAGCAGCTGGAAATAATGCGAATGAAATCTTCATTGAAAATGGTCGGTTTCATGGAGGCTTGATTGCATACCATTTGGCTGTTAAGGAAAAGTAATTTTTATTACAGGAGCTGAAAGTATGGAGAAAATATCATTAATAACAACAGGTGGAACAATCGCCAGTAAAGAAACCACGAATGGTATGTTGGCTTCTGGTGCGTTAAGCGGGATAGAGTTAGCATCACTTTGCAAACTACCAAACCATATTGAAATGAAAGTTGTAGACCTTTTCCGGATTTCTAGTATGTCCATGGGTTTTGGGAAAATGGAAAAACTTAAATGTGCAATTCAAAAAGAATTGGAGGATCCAGATGTTACTGGAATTGTCGTAACTCACGGTACGGATACATTAGAAGAAACGGCTTATTTCTTGGATGTTACGATTAAGGATCAACGCCCAATTGTTTTAACTGGTTCTCAGCGATCTCCTAAAGATGTTGGAACTGATGTGTATTCGAATTTAAGAAATTCAATATTATGCGCGGCGAGTGAATTGCTTTATGACGTTGGTGTGGTTGTTGTTTTTAATGAAAGAATCTATTCAGCAAAATATGTAAAAAAAGTACATGCTTCCAATTTGCAAGGATTTGAATCTTTTGGCTATGGGTATTTAGGTATTATTGATAACGATATCGTTAGCATATATCAAAAACCACTACATCGGGAGTGCTTTGATATCCATCATCGTATCCCTAGGGTGGATATCATCAAGTGCCATACTGGCGCTGATGGCCTTTTTATAGAAGCTTCGGTCAAAAAAGGCGCTAAGGGTATCGTGCTCGAAGGTGTTGGCAGGGGACAGGTTACACCGGAAATGGTTCCTGCCATCCAAGAGGCAATCGATAATGGTGTTACTATCGTCATGACTACAAGTGCGGAAGAAGGAAAAGTATATCCAGCTTATGATTATGAAGGTAGCGCATTTGATCTAAAACAACGTGGAGTAATATTAGGTGCTGACTATGACAGCAAGAAAGCAAGAATTAAGTTAGCTGTCGTTCTATCCAGTGAACACACCGTAGATGAAAAATTCTTTAAGTACTGAGGAATTAAAAAATGTAGAAAGACTTTGATTCTTAGATTTAGTTTTTCTGCATTCCGTGGTACGATTAAGAAAAAGAAAAAGAAAAGAGGGTCAGCTTATGCTGGTCATGTTGTCAGCAGCTATTGCGCCAGGGTTGGCGCTGCTCAGCTATTTCTATTTGAAAGATCAATATGAAACCGAACCCATTTCGGTTGTCATCAAAACTTTTTTCTTCGGTGTCTTCCTTGTTCTGCCGATTATGTTTATCCAATATGTGCTTGAAACGGAACATATTTTAAATACCGATTTTGCTAATGCTTTTTTATGGGCTGCATTGCTTGAAGAATTTTTCAAGTGGTTCATACTCATATATGTAATATATCAACATATAGCCTTTGATGAGCCATATGATGGAATCGTCTATGGTGCAGCAGTCTCCCTTGGATTTGCCACAATGGAAAATATAATGTATTTGCTGGCCAATGGAGTAGAACATGCTTTTATCAGAGCTATTCTCCCTGTATCAAGTCACGCTTTATTCGGTGTAATCATGGGGTACTATTTGGGCAAGGCGAAATTTTCTACTTCGAATAATAGGTCCTATTTATTCTTGGCACTTGTCATACCAATCTTGCTACATGGGGTTTATGACTATATTTTAATATCACAAAAATTTTGGGTGTATTTTATCTTGCCATTTATGATTTACTTATGGTGGTTAGGTATGAAAAAAGTAAAAAAAGCTCGTTTATTGTCTGAGTTTCATGCAGAAAAACTTTCTCAAAATCATTTTCTTAGTAAGTAATATATATTTCTATGACGGAGTGCTGGCATATTTTGCCCGCTCCGTTTTTTATTGGTTTGGAATAAAAAAGCCAGTTAAGAAGAAAATAGAATTACATTAATTCAAGAAAAAGAGGAGTGTTTTTGATGAAAGGAATTTCGTCAAAATGGAAATGGCTTTTGCTGTTTTCGTGTATAACGATTTGTTTCGGAATTTTCCCGGAAACAAGAACAAATGCCTTTTCGAGCCAAGTTATTCAAAAAGGCGCGGTTGGTGATGATGTAATTGAACTTCAAGCACGGTTACAAAACATTGGATACTATCATGGAAAGATTGATGGAGTCTATGGCTGGGGTACTTATTGGGCACTTCGAAACTTTCAACAAGATTTCGGACTTCCAATCGATGGCTTTGCCGGGTCCTCTACAAAACAGAAGTTGGCAAATGCCTCTAATTTTAATAGTAAATTTGTTCACGAACAGATTAATAAAGGTAACGAGTTTACGTATTATGGAGGAGTCGATATTGAAAAGCAGGTAAAAGTGAAGGGGAATGCATCAGGATCTAAGCCAAGTGGAGGCAAAGCTCCATCCGAAAAAACACCCTCCAAAACTGCTACAGCAGCGAATCTTCCGGGCGGATACTCTCAGAATGATATACAACTGATGGCCAATGCCGTATATGGCGAGGCGCGGGGGGAGCCATATACCGGTCAAGTTGCTGTTGCAGCCGTAATTTTAAATAGGGTAGAGAGTGTATCTTTCCCGAATACCATTTCGGGAGTGATTTTTGAACCTGGGGCCTTTACGGCTGTTGCGGATGGACAGATTTGGCTGACACCAAACGAAAGGGCAAAAGAAGCCGTCGTGGATGCTATCAATGGTTGGGATCCAAGCGGTAATGCAGAATATTACTTTAATCCCGATACGGCAACAAGTAAGTGGATCTGGTCAAGAGAACAAATTAAAAGAATCGGAAAACATATCTTTTGTAAGTAAAGAGGTGAAGGAAAATGATCAGGAATATAGTGATTGTCCTGCTTGTTGTAGTCGTTGCAGG
>NZ_JBFUIB010000362.1:0-3858 GCF_056402095.1 Peribacillus sp. P4_C12 | reverse complement strand
AAGGAAAATCAAGATATATATTTTTCAATACTCCATTAATTCAAATTGAATTGATTGAGCCGGGAGATTCTCCGAGTACTTGGAAGCATCATCTTGAAACGTATGGGGAAGGAGTTCACCATATCTCGTTTGTCGTTAAAGATATGGATGGGAAAATGAAGATGTTGGAAAAAATGGGTTATCCGGTCATTCAAACAGGTAACTTTTATAACGGAAAAGGACGATATGCATATATGGACACGACATCGACATATAAAGTGATTATTGAATTGCTAGAACGTTTTGATACGTAAACGAATGTCATTCAATTACCAGCTAAAATATGTGTTCATATTAAAGTGTCTGAACACTTAGGACTTACATAATGAGTAATTATCAATACTCAGAGAAGCATTAATTTGGAAACATAGAAATTCTGAACAAAAATGAGTAAATAGAAAAAGCATAGGAAATAGCCAGATTTCTACAACCAGATTTGTATGAGCCCTGGGTAGAAACTGGAACTTAGAAAGGAGAGAAAACGAGGGGAAATGGCTAATTATACAATTGTTGATAAAGAAACTTGTATTGCTTGTTGAGCTACAGCTCCTGAAATTTATGATTACGATGAAGAAGGTATTGCGTTTGTTACATTAGATAATAATGAAGGAACAGTCGTCATACCTGATGAATTAGAGGAGGATGTGCTTGATGCTTTATAAGGATGTCCAACCGAATCTATAAAAATAGCCCAAGCTTCTTTTGATGGTAATCCTTTTRAACTAGAGATATCTTAAAATGGTCTCAACTAGTACCAGGTTTATATGATTCCTTAGAATCATGTTATTTTTTAGTAAGGAAAGTGAAGTCGCTAGTTTGACATCATTTATTATTGCTACATTGAAAAGCATAAGCCGGATATTTAACATTTTTGACTCCTTGTATTTTGTTATCACTTGTCAGGTAAATGAGGAAATATCTCTAGAAACACATGGCAAGTCCGCCCTTCAAGATCTATAGATACATGACCAAAATGGAAGAACGATTAATTCTAATAGGGTAAATTCGAGGTGATTACTGATGATAGAAGAAAAGAAGATTGATGATATTACAATTATTGGTGGCGGTCCAGTTGGTTTATTTACAGCATTCTATGGTGGAATGAGGCAAGCAAAGGTGAAAATCATAGAGAGTCTTCCTCAATTGGGAGGTCAACTCACCGCTCTTTATCCTGAGAAATTCATTTATGATATAGCTGGATTTCCAAAAGTACGGGCACAAGAATTGGTAGAGAATTTAAAAGAACAAATGAAGGTATTCGAACCGACGATTTGTCTTGACGAAGCGGTTAAACTGATTGAAAAGCTAGAAGATGGGACATTTAAAATCACTACAAACCTAGATACTCATTTTTCTAAATCAGTTATTATTACTGCAGGGAATGGAGCTTTTCAGCCTCGAAAATTAGAACTAGAAGATGCGGCACAGTTTGAAAACAAGAATTTACATTATTTTGTGAATGACATGACTCGATTCAAAGGAAGAAAAGTAGCGATTCTAGGCGGTGGAGATTCGGCTCTTGATTGGGCACTTATGCTTGAGCCTATTGCTGAAAAAGTAACATTGATACATCGAAGAGATAAATTTCGTGCTCATGAACATAGTGTAAACCAATTGATGAATTCGTCTGTTGAAGTCAAAACACCTTATGTTCCTTCAGAGCTGGTAGGAGCAGATCAAATCACTAAAATTGTCTTAGAACAGGCTAAGACTCAACAAAAAGAACTAGTTGACATAGATGACCTAATTGTTAACTATGGTTTTATTTCCTCTCTTGGCCCAATTAAAGAGTGGGGTCTAAAACTTGAGAAAAATTCAATTATAGTTAATTCCAAGCAAGAAACAAATATTTCAGGCATATACGCTGCCGGGGATATTTGTACGTATGAAGGAAAGGTTAAATTAATTACAACAGGATTTGGTGAAGGTCCTACTGCAGTCAATAATGCTAAAGCCTATATTGATCCTAAAGCCAAAGTTCAGCCAATGCATAGTACTTCCTTATTCGCATGATTTGYTAGTAGTGCATTAAATTGTAGTCTTAAAAGTGATTTTCAAGGGTAATGGTAAGGTAGTATTTTTTGACCATACCCTTGAATGTTTTCCTGTTCCAATTTTCTCAATGCTTCACGAACCGGTGTACGGCTACAGTTAAATTGTTGGGCGATATCATCTTTCGTTAAACGATCCCCAGGTAAAAATACCCCTTCTATAATTGCATTCTTAACAACGTAAAATATTGCTTCCCTTAAGGGTTTAGATGAATAATATTCAATTTGCTCTTTAATATACTGATAATGATTTGCTTCTATGGTGCTCCCTTCGAATATACAATTAATATACATGTAGCTTCTGGTATAAGTTACTATAATCAAATGCCGATACGTATATTTGGGCACCCAGAGCCTTCTTGTTTCTAGGAATCGCATCATAATGTTGTTTTTTTGTCTCTGAATTCTTTTCTTCTTTTTCATTATGGAGGTCCTTCAGGAAAAAATGGTATTTTTCCTTTAATTATTCACAAAATATAATAGCTACACAAAATAATGTAAAAAAAGACAATATGAACATGGAGAGTGATTAGTAATGGAAGAAATATGCGAAGAAAGATTTTGTGAAACTTGTAAAAAAGAGACAGTTCATACAGTAAGAGAAGATGCATTAGAAATAGAATATATCTGCAATGAATGTAGTCAGCACCAAGAGATTTTTAAGACGTTTTTTTAGAAATTATTCCAATTTAAATTTGAAAAGAATTTGAGAATTTCTTAAATTTTTAGGCACTCTCAATCATAACTTTAAGATTAAATAGTATGAATTTGTTTTGTACCTATGAAATTGAAATCTGAGTGAGTGGTTAATGGCTACTAACTCTTTTTTTCTTTCTTTTTTTGTTTGGATATGACCTACCATTTTTAATGTCAATAAAAAATAACACCTTATTTATTATTTGTTTCCTTCGTAGGATAAAGAAAACCCAGGTAAAGGGCGCTTTATTACGTGTCCTTTATCCGGGTTATAGTCCTCTGGTAGGAGCTCTTCTTTTTATTGAGCTGTATAACCACCATCCAACACAACAGCCTGGCCGGTGATGCCTCGGGCTTTGTCACTTGCGAGGAAAATGGCATAGTCGGCGATTTCGCTTACGTCGAGTAAGCGGTTTTGTGGGACGAGCGGATAGATAACTTCTTCCAAAACGCTTTCTAGTGGCACTTGTCTTGTTCTTGCTAGATCTTCCAGTTGGCCGCGTACGAGAGGTGTGTCCACGTATCCTGGGCAAAGGGCGTTTACTGTAATTCCCGAAGATGCGCTTTCAAGGGCGGCGACTTTCGTCAATCCAATTACACCGTGTTTTGCACTATTGTACGCTGCTTTATTAGCAAATCCAATCAGTCCATTAATGGAAGAGATATTAATGATTCTGCCGAATCCTTGTTCTTTCATAATAGGCAAAACGTTTTTAATTGCTATAAATGGAGCGGTTAGCATAATTTTGATCATCTGTTCGAATTTTTCAGTTGGGAACTCTTCAATCGGAGCAACATGCTGAAGGCCAGCGTTATTAATGAAAATATCAATTCGGCCATATTTCCTTTTGGTCTGTTTGATTAGTTGAATAATATCTTCTTCTTTTGTTACGTCTGCTTTAAAGCCGGTGACTTCCAAGCCTTTGTTTCTTAAATCTAGAGCTGCATCTTCAACTGTAATTTGATTAAGGTCTGAAAGAACGACCTTTGCTCCATTTTCAGCAAAGATCTTTCCAATTTCAAAACCGATTCCTCTAGCAGACCCCGTAATGATCGCCACTTTATCTTTAAC
>NZ_JBFUIB010000361.1:0-3863 GCF_056402095.1 Peribacillus sp. P4_C12 | reverse complement strand
CGAGTTAAAGTACTAAACTCTCGAGTAACTGCGCTAAACTCACGAGTTAAAGTACTAAACTCTCGAGTAACTGCGCCAAACTCTCGAGTAAAAGTGCCAAACTCACGAGTAACTGCGCTAAACTCACGAGTTAAAGTACCAAATTCACGAGTAACTGCGCTAAACTCACGAGTTAAAGTATCAAACTCACGAGTAACTGCGCTAAACTCACGAGTAACTGCGCTAAACTCACGAGTTAAAGTACCAAATTCACGAGTAACTGCGCTAAACTCACGAGTTAAAGTATCAAATTCAAGTAAGTGCTATATTCTCAACATAAAAAGACCCCTTCATCACACAAATCAAAATAATTACGATTTATACTATAAAAAAATCCTTTTAGTTCAAGAATTATCACTATAGATGTAACTATTTTCTTGACTGTCTCTCATTATAAAACGTAATGATTACTATTTACAAGCGTTAAATTTATATTCCTAAGAAATATCCTTTTTCTTATTCCTTAAAAAAAACATAAGCACCGTAGAGATTTCTCCACAGTGCTTTTGAAAAGTTAAAGGTAGTTATTCTCCTTGGTTTTGATCAGTAACTATTTTTGCTTGTTCTTCCCCATTTAAAATCAGCCGGAATGAGATATCGGCTTTCAAAGAATCTGATACCGCACAGTATTTTTCTTTGCCCAGATTAATTGCCCTCCAGATTCGTTTACTGTCCACTTGCCCATCAATGATGAAAGTCACAACAATGGATGTGAATCCTTTTGGCAATTCTTCTTTTCTCGTACCATCTGTTTCAATTTCAAGCTTGTCCACAGATGACAAATAAGGTTTCAGTATCATCGTGACATCAATTCCAATGCAACCAGCTAGAGAAGCCAGCAGCATTTCAGTTGGTGTACATCCTTTTCCTTCGCCTCCATATGCAGGAGTTGCGTCCATACTTACTTCATAACCTGAATCTCCAACAGCCGTGAAAGCGCGCTGGCCATTCCATTTTGTTACCACTTTCATAATAATTCCTCCAGCTCTCCTTATATTAACTACATTTTCTTCAAAAATTTCTTGGCTCGATCGGTTTGTGGTTGTGAAAAGAATTCCTCTGGTGGACCTTCTTCAACAATGACACCATCTGACATGAAGACGATTCGATCAGCAACTTCCTGAGCAAAAGTCATCTCGTGTGTAACGATAGCCATGGTCATTCCATCTTGAGCAAGTTCTTTAATTACAGCCAGCACCTCATCTACCAACTCTGGATCTAATGCAGACGTTGGTTCATCGAACAATAAGATATCCGGTTCCATGGCAAGTGCTCTTGCAATCGCAACCCTTTGTTGCTGACCTCCAGATAATCGGGAAGGATACACATCTTTTTTATCAATCAAACCTACTCTTTTTAACAGCGTTTCCCCTTTTATCTCTGCATCATTTTTCGACCATTTTTTCACAATTAACAGTGCTTCGATAACATTTTCCAATACCGTTTTATGCGGATATAAATTAAATTGTTGAAAAACCATTCCCGTATGAAGACGGACTTTTTTAATTTGTTTATTGCGCTCTTTATGACTTTTTTTCGCATCAACGACAATGTTGCTCACTTCAATAGTTCCACTCGTTAATTCTTCGAGACCATTTATACATCGAAGCAATGTACTTTTACCTGAACCACTCGGTCCAAGAATCACAACAACTTCGCCGCTGTTCACTTGTAAATTAATATCCTTCAACACTTCTAATGTTGAAAAACTCTTCGATAGGTTGTTGATGTTTATCATTCTACTTCACCATACTTAGTCATATATTGATAACCGTTTTTCAATTCTTTCCAAGACAAAGGAAAATCCTGTACTCATGATCCAATACATTAGCGCAATTGCTAAATAAAATGGCATGTACACATAGTATTGAGCGATTAATAATTGAGCTGAACGCAATAATTCGGTAACCGTTATAACGGAGACAAGTGATGTCTCTTTTAACATCCCAATAAATGTATTGCCTGCTGGCGGGATGGCCACCCGAATCGCTTGAGGGAAAATAATCCTGCGCATCGTTTGATATGGCGACATTCCAGAAGCATATGCCGCTTCATATTGCCCTTTAGGGATAGATTGAATCGCTCCGCGTAATGTTTCAGACAGGTAAGCCCCAATGCTAATGCTTAATGCAATATAAGCCGCTGTTAGTGGTTGAAGATTTAATCCGTAATCAGCCAGTCCATAATACACAATAATAATTTGGACCAAAGTGGGAGTACCTCTTATGATGGAAACATATGCACGAGCCATCCACCTAATAAACTTATTACCTTTTAGTCTTGCAACCGCCACAATCACAGCAATAATCGATCCAAAAAACATTGAAATAATGGTGATAAGGAGCGTATAATACGCTCCCTTCAATAAAAATGGTAGGTTAACCCAAATAACATCCATAACTTTGCTTGTATCCTTTCTACTACTAAAGGTTTATTCTTGTGGCTCTTCCCCAAACCATTTCACAAAAATCTCATTATATGTGCCGTCTTCTTTCATATCAGCTAGATGTTTATTCAATTCTTTCAATAATGATTCATTGCCTTTACGAATCGCGATTCCTGCTTTATCAGATTTTACCGGTTCACCAACTGCTTTGATCTTAAATCCATTACTCTCTACAACTGGTTTCAACGCATACATATTATTAATGGTTGCATCGATTCTTCCAGAGTCCAAATCCTTTAATGATGTAATAACATCATCATATGTTTTAATTGTAAAATCCCCCACCTCTGGAAGCAGCTCTGTACGAAGATATGTTTCGTCATTAGTACCTAGCCCCACTCCAATGTTCTTGCCTTTGAAATCTTTTACAGACTTAATCGAGTTATTATCTTCTTGAACGATTACCTTCACATGGTTAGTGATATACGGTTCCGTAAAGTCCATTTGTTTTTTACGTTCATCAGTAATGGTCATTTGACTAATAACTGCATCAAATTTTTTTGTTTGTAATCCTGCCACCATACCTGAAAATTCTTGAGAAACAAATTCAACATCCACTCCAAGACGCTTGGCCATTTCTTTCGCGATATCAGCATCAAATCCATCCATCTCTTTCTTATCATTCAAGAAATTGTATGGCTGATATGTACCCATAAGCCCTACTTTAAGTGTTCCGCGATCTTTGATTTGTTGTAATAAATCTGCACTGCTTTCTTTATTTTCGCTTGCCTTATCATCTTTCGAACCACAAGCACTTAATATCAAAGTAAAGGCTAATAATAATACCAATGTAAGGTATGAATATTTTTTCTTCATAATAATCTGTCTCCTTTTTATGTTCCTAATAATCCAAAAAATTCGAATCTGACCATTTCTTTAGCCAGTTCCGCCGTTGTTTTGTTTCGTATATGCGAACCCTCTGAGACCGGTCCGAATAACCACCTAGATAAGATTCCTTCAAATAAACTCATTAATAATGCAGCTTGTAAACCAGGATCCCTTTCCGGTAGAATGTTTAGCTCCATCGCTCTTTTAATATTATTTTGAAAAGCTTCTTCCACCTTCAATCGAGTTTCAATAATCACCTGTTTAAGTGACTCTTCACCGTCAATTCCTTTGAATATCATTTCCATCATATATCGATTAGATGCGGAAAAATCAAACAACTCTTCAAATAACTTTTCAGAGGAATTCACAACATCCCTAACAGTTCCAGGAAATTTTCGATGTCCGTGTGCTACAACTTCCAGAAGTCCGTTCCGCCCTTGTTGAACAATTTCTAAAGCAATAGCTTCTTTACTTTTAAAATGCCAATAAAAAGTTCCCTGCGCAATACCCGCTTCTCGAACGATGTCAGAGTTCTCGAACGATGTCAGAG
>NZ_JBFUIB010000360.1:0-3891 GCF_056402095.1 Peribacillus sp. P4_C12 | reverse complement strand
TCCTGTTACGTATGTATTTACTCATGACAGTATTGCTGTAGGGGAAGACGGACCGACACATGAGCCTATTGAACAATTAGCTTCATTGCGGGCAATGCCGAACCTTGGGGTAATCCGTCCGGCTGATGGTAATGAAACAGCAGCAGCTTGGAAAGTGGCGATGGAGTCAACTAATAAACCGACTGCCCTTGTTCTAACACGTCAAGGATTGCCAACGATAAAAAACACTTCTGAAACTGCTTATGAAGGTGTTTCAAAAGKGGCTTACATTATATCTGCTTCTAATAAAGATGAAGCGGATGCATTACTTCTTGCGACTGGCTCTGAAGTAAACCTGGCTGTTGAAGCACAGAAAGCATTAGCAGCAGAAGGAATTGAAGTTTCTGTTATCAGCATGCCATCATGGGATCGCTTCGAAACTCAATCTAAAGAATATAAACAAAGTGTAATCAACCCGGCTGTTAAGAAACGTCTAGCAATCGAAGTGGCTTCACCGTTTGGTTGGGATCGTTATACTGGCGATGAAGGCGAAATCTTGGCAATTAATCATTTCGGTGCCTCTGCACCAGGTGGTAAGATCATGCAAGAGTTCGGATTCACTGTAGAAAATGTAGTTGCTCGTGTAAAAGAAATGTTTAAATAAAATTCGGAACTGACACCAAACTAGTTTGGTGTCAGTTTTTTTATCGAATCTTCTTAAAGCATGTTGAAAGTGCCCATTATTTACGGTAAATCTTCTATTCGACAAAAAAAGAAAAATATTTCTCCAGCAAACAACATATCTTGTTGGTTTGTCAATATATAATGAGAATAAATAATTTTCGTTTAAATATGTCAATTAAAGGGGAGTAGCCATTATAATATAGAAAATAATGGCGGGTTATCGAAAAATAAAAATGTTCTGGTTTCCAAAATAGGAATGCTAGGAGGCATTGGCTAATGAGAACCTATCAAATTTTTTTAATCGAAGATGAATTTGCCCATCATTATTATGGAAGAGAAAAGCTATTTTTCAATTTGTTTTTGGAGTATATTCAAGCAAGGGGCAGACTGAAGAGTATTTTGCAAAAACAAATCGAATTTGTCACCAAGACAGTCCCTATTATCCAATTGCAGGTAGCCATTGAACAGCGTTTGCAAAAAAAGATGAATTTTTGGTCTCAGAATGGAAAATACTATCTAGAAAAAACGAGTGGATCAAGCAAAGCAGTATTAATCATCCATGATGATTCTATTACCCTTAAAGCTGATGGAGACTATGAAGCCGAGACAGCGTTCTTTGAATGTATTCGCAAATATGAAGCGAGTTTTCTGGCCATTGATTTTGAACACGAAAAATATGGTTGGTTAAAACCGATAAAAGAAAGAAAATTTGTCTAAATGGGGGACTTTTCAGTAGCGGGTATTGTATAATAACCTTTGGTCTAGTACACTGATGTTAGACAACATGAAGGAGGAAATAGTATGTGGGTTTACATTCTAGTTGGCGTACTGGCATTGATTGCTGGAGTAGTGCTGGGATTTTTCATCGCTCGTAAATACATGATGGATTACTTAAAGAAAAATCCGCCAATTAACGAACAAATGTTGAAAATGATGATGATGCAAATGGGTATGAAACCATCCCAAAAGAAAATTAATCAAATGATGAGCGCCATGAATAAACAACAAACAAAGTAAACCTTTAGCTTTAGGGTTTATCAATTGATTGATAGCAATTATAAGATAAGCAAATCATAAACTACCTTATAGAGTGAAACTTTCATCATAAATGGCTATTGTTTTTGCTTTATCTTTTATCAGACTAATTCGAAACCTCTTTCTCTGACTTAAACTAAACCAGAGAGAGGGGTTTTTTTGTGTTGTTCGTGGATTATGCCAAGAAAGGGTTTACCGAGAAAATCTTGAAGAACAAAAAGCAGGAGAATAAACAGTTGAAGAATTACCTCAATGATAGAGCTATTACTGAATTAGAAAGTATAACTACACATGACTTAAAGGCATATGTAAGGGTGAAACAAAAAGCAGGTTACAAACTCAGTGTATCGTTTCTATGTTTAAGATGATTAAGAAATTTTTGAGTTGGTGTGAGCGAGAGGAATATATAAAGGTAAACGTTGCGACAAAGGTTGAAGCTCCAAAAGTACCACGGAAATTGTTGAAGGGTTTCAATGCTGAGATGCCTAAAGAAACTTATTTAGGTCTGTGGAGAAAAAGCTAAATGAGAGTATGATTCAGCGGGAAGGGAGTATTCGCAAGGCTGCAAGGTAATGGGTGTTTCTATACGACATTAATCCGCAAAATGAAAAAACACGGTCTTAAACCTCTAGTCAGGTGGGGGCAGTCTCGCTTGAGCCCTGCCATTCACACTGAAGAAAGCTAGTTCCTAATTTGGACTATAGCTAATATCGGTTTCATCTTTTCAACTCAAAATATTATCCAGGCAATAGCTTCAACACAAGATGATGGTAAGGCTAAGAAAGCAAGAATGTATGCGGGTTTCCTTGTAATTACCATTGGTATCATTGCAGCCTTGATTGGGATGAATGCTTCAATCGTTTTTCAAAACATCTTGCTAACAGAAGAAACGCTGCTGTATTTGGGACAGTTGCAGTTTCAACAATTTGGTCGGCAATCCCATTTTTAATAAAGATAATAATGACAAGGAATCTCTGCAATTTTCACGATTTGCTACAATTTTTATGGGACTGATTCCAATCCCATTTTCGATCTTTGCACGAGAAATATTAAGTACGGCCTTCATTGCTAGACTCTGTTTCCAACAATTCGGTAAACATTCACAATGACATATACATCAAGGGGATTTGAAACGGTTTTGCCATTCATTAGTACAGCCAATTTCATATAAAAATCAGTCACTCATTTAGATATACATCTTTTAAATGACCGGAACGTACGACTTTAGTTTCTAAATATTTTTCATTATACTCGGAGATATCTCCCCATAACGGAACTCTCCCTGCAACATTGGCACCTGACTTTTGAAGGGCTGCTAATTTTCTCGGATTGTTGGTGATAAGAGTCACTGGATTGGACCGCAGTTTTTTTAACACTCGAATGGCGTCATCATAGTTACGGGCATCATCAACAAACCCGAGCTCCAAATTCGCTTCCACCGTATCCAATCCATTTTCTTGCAGAACATAAGCCATGGCTTTACTAAATAAGCCGATGCCTCTTCCTTCGTGATTCGCTAAATAAAATAAAGCACCGGTTCCTTGAGCCGCAATCATTTTCATAGCCTGCTTTAATTGAAATCCACAATCACACCGTTTGCTGCCAAAAATATCGCCAGTATGGCAAATACTATGCATACGGATAAGGGCATCGGCAGAATGCTGAAAATCTCCATACAGTAACACACTGGATTGCTGCATTTCCGCTAAATTGGAAGAGGCCAAAGTTTCAATGATCTTTTCCGTATTATAAGAGCCGTCATCACAAAAATGACCTGCCATATTCTCACAACGTAACCAGCAATACCATTGGAATATGGTTGTTTCTCCCTCTAAGTTAACGGGTAATTTGATAGGGCCTACTAAATAAATGGATTTTTCACCACTTTTAATAACGTTAATTTTACCTTCTAATATCAAAGCCACTTTTTCATTAATCATATAAACTTCCTCCTGATGCTTCAAAATATTATTTTAGGCAATTTATACTACGCTTAACAGTTCTGTTCATATTGTACCCAATCCATTCTTTTGTGAATCTTTTGTTTTAATAAGAGGCAGGAAAGAATAATCTAACCGTTTAAAAGGTTTTTGGATGCTTTCTTTCCGAATTGTTTGAGCATATAGGCATTATCTCAAGCTGAAATAAAACCAAGGGGCTGAGAAATAGAAAGAACACCTATGCTACGTGTTC
>NZ_JBFUIB010000359.1:0-3895 GCF_056402095.1 Peribacillus sp. P4_C12 | reverse complement strand
CCACTTTTTAGTGCATCTGCCATAGCCAACGGAACTTCCGCTTCGGATTGGACAACCTTCGCTCGCATTTCCTGAACGCGGGCAACCATTTCCTGTTCAAGCGCAACAGCCATGGCACGTCGTTCTTCTGCTTTTGCCTGGGCAATTTTCTTATCCGCTTCGGCTTGGTCTGTTTGCAAGATCGCCCCGATGTTTTTCCCGATATCCACTTCAGCGATATCAATGGAAAGAATTTCGAATGCCGTTCCTGAATCCAACCCTTTTGATAAAACAGTTCTTGAAATCAAATCGGGATGTTCCAGTACATCCGTGTGCATTTTCGAAGCACCAATTGTGGATACGATCCCTTCCCCTACACGGGCAATGATCGTCTCTTCACCGGCACCACCGACTAGACGTTCAATATTGGCACGAACCGTGATCCTTGCCTTTGCTTTTACTTCAATCCCATTCATTGCTACACCAGAGATGAACGGAGTTTCGATCACTTTCGGGTTAACGCTCATTTGAACAGCTTGCAGTACATCACGACCAGCAAGATCAATAGCTGCACCCCGTTCGAAAGGCAGCACGATATTGGCACGTTCTGCAGCAATTAATGCGTTCACGACGCGATCGACATTACCTCCTGCAAGGTAATGGCTCTCCAATTGATTCGTTGAAACATTAATTCCAGCCTTATGGGCTTTGATAAGAGGATTGACAACTCTGCTTGGTATAACTCGACGAAGCCTCATACCCACCAATGTAAATATACTGATTTTGACTCCTGCCGCTAAAGCAGAAATCCATAACATTACTGGTACGAATGTGAAAAATACTGCCAATACGATGATAGCAGCAATCACTGCCAGTACAATAAAAATCGTTCCTGAAGTTATCACTTAATGATTCATCCTTCCTGTATCTTTTAATTTGATTCCGGAATTTCCCGGACGACAACCCTAGATCCTTCAACTTTAACAATTATGATTGCCGAACCTTTGGAAACAAAACTTCCTTCAGTCACGACATCAACTCTTTCATCATTAATCAAAGCTGTTCCTGAAGGCCTTAAATCTGTAAGGGCCTTCCCTTCAACACCTAATAAATCCACTCGATTCGGATTGCTCACATACCCTTGTTCCGTTTTTGTTGCATCGGTTAATATCATTTTCCTGAAAAATTTCATCTGTTTTCCAAACACCTTTACAAGTAGGATGAATACCAAAATGGATACGGTAATCGCAATTAGCAAGGAAATCGTCATATGAACAGGATCACCTGAAGCGAGGAATAGACTTCCCACAATCGAGGTAAACCCAAGCAGCCCGATAATCCCCCCTGGGACAAAAAATTCTACTAGTACAAGAATGATTCCAATAATGAAAAATGCTAACGATTCGTACCCGGTGATACCTGCGACAAGATGGCCATAAAAGAACAACACAAGACTGGAAATCCCAATAACACCCGGAATTCCAAAACCAGGTGAAAACAATTCAATCACAATCCCGATTCCTGCTATTGTTAATAAAATAGGAATGACAATTGGATTGGTCAAAAAGCGGGCAAGTTTCTCAGGAAAGCTTTCTTCGATAGATCGAATATCGGCATCCTCAACCCCAAGTATACTATACAGCTCTTCTATCCCAGAAACGGTACCTTCACTATAGCCAGCCTTTTTAGCCTGTTCCGCTGTAAATGTCAGCAGCTTTCCGGTTTCTGCACCATATTCAGGAAGGTTGATGTCTTCATCCGCCATCGCCTGGGCAAAAATCGGATCGCGTCCATTTTGTTCAGCAGCAGTCGTCATGGCAGCAAGCCAATAAGATTGCGCTTTCTTTCCTGCAGCGTTTCCTGATGAATCAATAACAGCTGCCGATCCCATCGTCGCACTCGGAACCATATAGATCTCATCGGCACTCAGAGAAATATAAGCGCCTGCAGAAAGAGCTCTGTTATTGACGTAGGCAACTGTCTTTATTGGTGAATCGGACACTAACTTAGCAATTTTCCCTGCCGCATCAACAGCACCACCAGGGGTATTCACCTCGAAAACGACAAGATCTGCATTAGCGGCTTCTGCAGTGGTCAACGCACGCTCTAAAAAAGCAGAGAGTCCCTTTTCCACCGTTTCTTCAATCGGAACATGGTAAACGATCTTCTCCTTTGCAGAAACAGCCGGCACCATCAGTGAAGACATGGTAAACAGCAATCCAAATAAGAGCAAAGAAATATAACGCCAAATTTTCAACGGAACGCCTCCTTTCCCGTATTTAACGCTGTAAGCGGCCTCCGATTTTCCGAAGAATACTTACTAGATAAATTCAGCCCGTAACTAAAAATTGAATAAGAGGCCCCTGCAAATGAAGCTACCCTTTACTCTGTTCCTTAGTTATTACGTATGTATATGAAAAAGGTTTCAAAAAAAGCAAATAAATTTAAAAGTATCCATAATATCTCTCCATTTGTCCCAATAATATACGCATAAATATTTTAATCTAATCCTTTAATACACAAAAACCACAGGCAATTTGCCTGCGGTTAGGTTTCGAGTTTAAGATAGATGTTGTTGTACTAAGTTGTTTACTAGAGAACCATCTGCTTTACCTTTAACTTTAGGCATTAAAGCTCCCATAACTCTCCCCATATCTGCTTTGGACGTTGCATTGACTTCTAAAATTGTTTGTTTAACAATTTTAGAAATCTCTTCTTCTGAAAGTTGCTCAGGCATATATGCCTCTACGTATACTAGTTCGGTGCGGACTTTATCCACGAGATCGGAACGACCTGCGTTTTCAAACTCCTGGAGGGAGTCTTTGCGTTGTTTTAATTCGCGAGAGAGCACTGTCAATTCTTCATCATCTGTTAAATCTTGTCTCAGCTTTAGAGCTTCATTTTGAATAGAAGCTTTCAGCATCCGAATAACAGATAGTTTGTCCTTTTCCTTGTTCTTCATCGCTTGTTTCATATCATTATTTAAACGCTCGAGAAGACTCATCTTTCCACCCTCTCTTAGAATTTACGTTTTCTTGCAGCTTCAGACTTTTTCTTACGTTTTACGCTTGGTTTTTCATAAAATTCACGCTTCCTAGCTTCCTGAAGCGATCCTGCTTTAGATACAGTACGTTTGAAACGACGAAGAGCATCTTCAAGCGATTCGTTTTTACGAACGACGGTTTTAGACATCTCTTTCCCTCCCTCCGAAAACAACACACTAACTCAAGTTGTCAACATGTTATACATGTACTAAACAATTATAATATATCATCTTTAACAGGTCAACCAATAAAATCAAACTTATTTCGAATATTATCATGTTTATGTCATAATTTTTCACTAAACAATCATCCTAGAGCAAAGAAATCCTTTTTATAGCATGTCTACCCCCTTTGGACCATAAGCTGATTAAGGGGTGAGAGTCATGTATGAGCTCATTTTATTTCTATTATTCATTGCGATATTTTTAGCCGGTATGGCTGTTTTACGTATCGGATTGTTCAATATGTCCGGTGCTGCATTAAAAACTTTCCTCTCAAAGGTAACAGATAGACCCTGGAAAGGCTTTTTTGCCGGTACCATTTTTACAGGAATCCTCCAGAGCAGCTCAGCGGTCATGGTTATGACGGTCGGCCTCGTTTCTGCAGGCAGTTTAACTTTCCCACAAACAATCGGTATTATTCTAGGAACAAATATCGGTTCTACCTTCACAGCAGAATTTATGACCATTTCCTTGGATCGYTGGATAATTCCTGGTGTCATCAGTGGTGCTATTCTTTGTTTAATGCCAAAAGTATTATTGAAAAGCGCTGGGATGTCCCTAATCGGTATCTCAGCTATCTTCGCAGCGATGAGTGGCTTTAAAATGCTTTCGAAACCTATTGCAGTCTATCCATCGGTACAGACTCTAATC
>NZ_JBFUIB010000358.1:0-3905 GCF_056402095.1 Peribacillus sp. P4_C12 | reverse complement strand
CAATGTAATTTCCCCGACTTGCTCCTTATCGAAAGACTCTGATTCATCAAATAGATTCATCAGTACCAAAGGGACATTTACATTATCTTCCCGGTTGTAGCCTTTTTCAAAGTACCAAGATTGCAGAAATCTTTCCGCTGGCGGATTCGTTTCCAGGATAGTTCCATCTTTATTGAAGGTAATGACTCCATCCGCCATACTACTAAGGATGCTCGAAAGATGTTCTTTTTCCTGGCTAAGAGCATTCATATTGAATTTCAATTGCTTTCTCATCTGATTAAATGCTATTGCCAACTCACCAATTTCATCCTGAGTCAAGATAGGCACCTTTGTATCAAATTTCCCCCTAGCAATGGCTAGGGCGGCTTCCCTCATCTTCACCAGCGGAGCATTGATCCTTGTAGATAAAAAGAAAGCAAAAATCGTTGTTAAAATAATGGCAATCCCTGCTGCCAACAGAATGAATTGCGTTGTGGACTTAGTGGTTTCTTCCATGGACTCCAAGGATTGAAATAAGAAGACCTCGTCCTGCTCTCCATTTAGTTCAAGTGGCACTCCGACAACGATTGCAGATAATTCCTTATTTCCATTGTCCTCAGATAGCGCCATTTCTTTTTTTACAGTCTTTCTTTCCGTAAAAACTTTCTGCAAATCGGGATCATTTTTAATTGACTCTGGCGTAATTTTAATCTCCTTATCACCGATTGATGAGAATATCATTTTTTCATCATTAAGGATAATCATTTTCGTTTCGTCGCCTATCAATTCCGAAGCTATTTGTAAAACATAATTGCTAGAGCCCTGATGATCATTTGTAACCTCTATGATCTGCTCTGCCGTTTTGGTTAAATCATTTTCAATATTTTCAATTTGAAAATTCTGAAAGAATTCTACTAATAGAACGGTTAAAACGATTAATACAAATGACACGAGCAATAGAATGGTTGCCCAAAGCTTCCCTACAACACTGCCCCATAACATCAGTCATTAATAACTTCGAACTTGTAACCGACACCCCAAACAGTGACAATCATCTTGGCAGCATTTTCGGATATAYGGTTTAATTTTTCACGTAGGCGTTTAACATGCGTGTCAACAGTTCGAAGGTCTCCAAAGAATTCATAATGCCACACTTCTTTTAACAATTGCTCGCGATCAAATACTTTATCAGGTGATTTCGCTAAGAAATACAATAATTCATATTCTTTTGGTGTCAAAGATACCTCTTTATCATCAGCAAGTACACGATGTGCATCATTATCAATTGTTAAATGGGAAAAGACAATCACATCTTTTGTCGTCGTTTCGGTCTGCACGTAACTCGTGCTTGAAGAACGGCGTAATAACGCTTTCACCCTTAACACAACTTCACGAGGACTGAATGGTTTGACAATATAATCATCAGTCCCTACTTCAAATCCTTGGACCCGATTGACTTCTTCTCCTTTTGCAGTAAGCATGATTATAGGTGTTGTTTTTTTCTCTCTTAACTCACGGCAAACTTCGATTCCATCTTTACCTGGCATCATAATATCCAATAAAATTAAATCATAATCATTTTCAAGAGCTTTTGATAAAGCAACATCTCCATTTTCAGCTTCATCAATTATGTATTCTTCTCTTTCCAAATACATTTTTAACAAACGGCGGATTCTTTCCTCATCATCCACCACGAGAACTTTAATAGCATTATACATTATGTAATCAGCCTCCCTACATATATTTTACAAAATGAAAACTTCTATGACTAATATTTTTTCCTTCCAAAGTACGATAAATAGCCAATTCTGTTTAGCTTCTATGAACTATTCACCATTTTGTCACAATAAACACACTCCTTCTGTTCCCACACTAAGGTCTGGTTGTTATTTCCCCGGGAATAACATGGAAATAATAGTATAGAAAAAGGGATCATTCTTAGAAACATCGATAAGTATTCTCCTCGATGTTTCTACCAAAAGACCCCCTTAATCTAATTTATTAAATTACCGAATCAAGCATACGAATGCAAACCAGCAATAACAAGATTAACAAATATTAAGTTAAATATCATAATAGCAAAACCGATAACGGCTAGCCACGCTGATTTTTCTCCCTGCCAACCCTTTGACATACGCAAATGTAAGAAAGCTGCATAAAACAACCAAGTAACCAGTGCCCAAACTTCTTTCGGATCCCAGCCCCAGAATCGTGTCCAGGCAACTTGAGCCCAGATCATGGCAAAAATGAGGGCTCCAAGTGTAAAGATTGGAAAACCGATAAGAACCGAACGATAACTGATTTCATCCAATAAATTCAAATTTACATTTTTGACAATCGGTTTGATCAATGCGGCAACTCTTTTACGAGAAATCAGTCTAATCAGACCATAAAGAACGAGTCCGATTCCCATCGACCAAATGACTGTATTCAGTTTCTTAGCATTAATTATCGCAGGCATGTTCACCAGTGGTTCAAATCGTTCTGTATCAGTTAGTTCCCCTTCATGGGGACCTACAAGTGCAGGAAGATTAAATTCCTGTTTTGCCAGCTCATCATGTTTATCGACCCAATCAAAATTCGCTTTATAGTCCATGGCTGCGAAAGTTGAAGTGATAATGACAAAACCTATGGTACTTACTAACGTGTACATGATGATTTCGAGCCAGAACGTTCGTTTGCTCGATTGAGATTGATCTACGGATTTGACTAAATAAATTATAGCAGCAATAAAACTAATCGCAAGGATAGACTGTCCTGCCGCTGCAGTTGTTACATGGATATGAAGCCAATCACTCTGCAGTGCAGGAATGAGTGGTGAAATTTCTGTTGGGAACATACTTGCATATGCGATAATTAATAAGGCAATAGGTAAGGCAAATAGCCCAAGAGCAGGCAATTTATAAAGGAAATAAATTAATATGAAAGCACCAACCAGCATCATTCCGAAAAAGGTTGTAAATTCAAATAGATTACTTACCGGCGCATGCCCGGCAGCAATCCACCTAGTGATAAAATATCCAATTTGTGAAGCAAAACCGAGAATGGTAATCATAATCCCCAATTTAGCCCATTTGTTTTGTTTCTTTTCCTCTGCTCCTCGTTTATCCTTAATCGATCCTCCGAATAAAAAGGTAGCAATCAGATATAAAATAAAAGCTGCATATAAAAAGTTACTGCTTAATTCAGCCATTTAAAACTTCCCCCTTAGTAGAAGATTTCTCCTCCTCAAGTTGATCCGATGGTTCGCAAAGAGAAGTGGATTCTATCGCATGTTTTATATCTCTTTTAATACCGTGCCAGTTTTTGTTTGTATGGCCGGAAATTAATATCTCCTCATTTTTCCTTTTAATCCAAATACGTCGGTGATTCCAATATGAACCTTGGACGACACCTACCATAAAAATGATTCCACCTGTGAACAGAATCCACAGTGTAAGATCTTTTCTAACCGTCAAAGCAGTGACATCTTTAGTTTCTACACCATTAAAAGCCATTTTATATGTATTTTCACCTAATGGTTCCACAGTCTCTTTTATCGCAACAAAACTGACTTCACCATCTGGTTTATCCGGTGTGTACATTTTAAAGATAAATGCCGGATTATTCGGAATCTTCGATATCGTTCTTGGGTGTCCTTTTTCATCGAACTCGAAATCTGGGAAGTAACTGATTAAATCTACTGAATATCCCTTATTTAATTCGTATTTCTTTTGAGGGTTATTCAAATCAACCTTCAAGCTTCCATAATTCTCTTCGGTTTTTTTATTAATTAAATTAAAAGCCATCGTACTAAGTTCATCTAGTTTATAGTCCACTTGGTAGAGAGCATAATGATCATGTTTCAAAGGTTCATTGACTTTAATTTTAAAATCTTTGAGCTTATTAAGGTCCACTTTTTCCCCAGGTATCGTTTCTCTCTGAGC
>NZ_JBFUIB010000357.1:0-3910 GCF_056402095.1 Peribacillus sp. P4_C12 | reverse complement strand
CTATTAGACGGTGGTGTGGACCTGTTGTTAGTAGAAACCTGTCAGGATATGCTTAATGTTAAGGCTGCCTTTTCTGGAATAAAAGCGGCCTTTGCTAAAACAGGGAAAGAAGTGCCTGTCATCATTTCAGGTACAATCGAACCGATGGGTACGACCCTAGCCGGTCAGTCCATTGAAGCGTTCTATTTATCAGTGGAACATATGAAGCCTGTGGCTGTTGGTTTGAACTGTGCGACAGGACCAGAGTTCATGATAGACCATATTCGGACACTTGCAGATATATCAAACAGTGCCATTAGCTGTTATCCGAATGCAGGCCTACCTGATGAAGAAGGTCATTATCATGAATCCCCGACTTCCCTTGCAGAGAAAATGAAGCAATTTGCAGCAAAAGGCTGGGTCAATATCATTGGGGGCTGCTGTGGAACAACACCAGAACATATTAAAGAGCTTTCTAAGGTTCTAGAAGGCGTACAGCCCCGTGAAATGAAGGAATCAGCACATGGCCATGCCGTATCAGGAATTGAGCCACTTATTTATGATGATTCAATGCGTCCCTTGTTCGTCGGTGAGAGAACGAACGTCATCGGATCTCGTAAATTCAAGGAGTTAATTCGTGGGAAGCATTATGAGCCAGCTGCCGAAATTGCTCGTGCTCAGGTGAAGAAAGGCGCCCATGTCATTGATATTTGTCTTGCTGATCCTGATGGTGATGAGCTAGGTGATATGAAGGAATTCGTTGAAGAAGTTGTCAAAAAAGTGAAAGTACCATTAGTCATTGATACTACAGATGAAGCCGTTCTTGAACAGGCTTTAAAGCATTCTCAAGGAAAGTCAATTATTAATTCTATCAACCTTGAAGATGGTGAAGAGCGCTTTGAAAAAATTGTTCCACTCGTTCATCAATACGGTGCTGCCGTTGTGGTAGGAACAATTGACGAGATTGGAATGGCCGTTGATGCTGAACGGAAAATTGAAGTGGCTACCCGCTCTGTGGACTTGCTAGTAAATAAATATGGCCTAAACGAAAGCGACCTCATTTTTGATCCGCTTGTTTTCCCTGTAGGTACGGGAGATGAGCAATATATAGGCTCTGCTTTAGAAACGGTTAAAGGAATTAAGGCAATCAAAGAGAAATTCCCGGAATGCTTAACGATTCTTGGAATTTCAAATGTGTCGTTCGGCCTCCCAGCACGCGGAAGGGAAATTCTAAATGCCGTTTTCTTATATCACTGTACAAAGGCTGGTCTTGACTACGCAATTGTGAATACGGAAAAACTTGAACGATTTGCTTTGATACCGGAAGAGGAAGTGAAACTGGCCGAAGCACTCCTGTTTAATACCTCTACTGAAACATTAGCCATCTTCACTGAATTTTATCGTGGAAAAAAAGCGGAGAAGAAAGATAATGGTGTTATCCTTCCGTTAAACGAACGTTTAGGGAACTATATTATTGAGGGAACGAAAGAAGGCTTAATTGAAGATTTAAATAAAGCAATCGAGCGTGGTGACGCTCCATTAGAAATCATCAATGGACCATTGATGGATGGGATGAGTGAAGTGGGTAGGTTATTTAATGATAATCAGCTCATTGTCGCGGAAGTACTTCAAAGTGCTGAGGCGATGAAGGCAGCTGTCTCACATCTTGAACCACTCATGGAAAATGCTGAAGATAGTGCTAAGAAAGGTAAGATCCTTTTAGCGACTGTCAAGGGTGACGTACATGATATTGGTAAAAACCTGGTGGATATCATTCTTTCCAATAATGGCTATGAAGTCATTGACCTTGGAATTAAAGTCGCACCACAACAAATTATTGAAGAGGTCCGAAAACATGAGCCTACTATCATAGGCCTGTCTGGATTACTTGTAAAATCAGCACAGCAAATGGTTTTAACTGCCCAGGATTTAAAACAGGCAGGGATTGATACTCCAATATTAGTGGGGGGAGCAGCATTATCCCGTAAATTTACTGATTTCAAAATTTCACCAGAATATGGCGGTCCTGTTTTATATTCCAAAGATGCTATGGATGGATTAGCTGTCACGAATATTTTACATGATTCCAATAAAAAGGTTGTCTACTTAGAGGAGTTAGTTGCAAAACGGGAAAAATCGAAAGCCAATGCGGCAATTGCAGCAACCATGGAAAAACCAGTTCGCAAGCAAACACCAGCAGCTCCGTTAAGCAATGTCCCGGTTCAAAAACCGCGTGACATCAAAAGACATGTTTTGAAAAATTATCCATTAGATGTCATCCAACCATATATTAATAGGCAAATGTTAATTGGTCATCATTTGGGATTAAAAGGTAAAGTTGCTGAGCTGGTGAAGCAAGGGAATGAAAAAGCAATTCAACTGAATGATTTGGTTGATGAGCTGATTGAATTCTTAAAGGCAGAACCAGACTACGGGTTAAATGCTATTTATCAATTTTTCCCTGCTCAAAGTGATGGAGACCAGTTATTCATTTATAATCCGGATAATCATCAGGAAGTATTGGAAACATTTGATTTTCCTAGACAAGATACAAGTCCACACCTTTGTTTGGCGGATTTTGCGAAGCCGGTTTCTTCCGGGGAAATGGATTATGTTGGTTTCTTCCTCGTTACAGCTGGTAGAGGTATCAGAAAATGGGCAGAACAACTAAAACTTGAAGGTGATTTCTTGAAAAACCATGCTCTTCAATCACTGGCTCTTGAAACTGCAGAAGGATTTGCAGAAAGAATCCACCAATTGATGCGAGATGACCTGGGTATAAGCGATCCTATAGAAATGTCAATGAAAGAGCGGTTCGCAGCCAAGTATACCGGTCAAAGGTTTTCATTTGGTTATCCAGCTTGTCCAAATCTGGAAGACCAAGAAAAGCTATTCCGTTTGTTACAACCGCAGGATATTGGAGTAGAATTGACTGAAGGATTCATGATGGAACCAGAGGCTTCTGTTTCAGCTATTGTATTTGCTCATCCTGAAGCGCGTTACTTTAATGTCGATCGATAAGCAGTGAGGAGACAGCGGTATTTTTTACCGCTGTCTTATTGCGCATGAAACCCCTGAATTAGTACACCTTAATTGTCAAAAGGAAGGGGATACAACTATATGAGGAGTCTATTCCGACTATATCTTTACATAATGGGTGCTTTTATTATCTTGGTTATAACAGGTGAACCGCCAGTTCAAGTACACGCAACAATTCCGGAAGAAATAACACCGCTTGTAAAAAGTAAAGAAGATCAGAAAATTGCATATTTGACATTCGATGATGGACCGTCTACGAATACGATGGATATTTTAGATATATTAGATCGATATCATGTTAAAGCTACCTTTTTTGTAAAAGGTAATGAAGAACCTTACGCAAAACAATGCTATAAAGAAATGATTTCCCGGGGTCATGAAATCGCCCTCCATTCCTATACACATGATTATTCTATTGTTTATCGGTCAACAGAAAGTTTCTTTCAAGATCTGAATAGGCTTGAAACCATGCTTGAAAAAGAGTATGGGGTAAAGAGCCGTATTGTACGTATACCGGGTGGTTCAAATAATCATCTTAGACATCAGGTTTCAACTAAACCAATCATTAATGGAATCCTTCAACAATTATCAGAAAAAGGTTATATTTACTTTGATTGGAACATCGATTCAACAGATGGCATCAGTCCTTCGATAAGTGAGCAACAAATCATTACCTCTGTGAAAAGAGGATTGAAAGATCAAAAGCATGTTAATATCTTATTACATGATATCAATAGTATGAAAAATACGGTAAAAGCATTGCCGGATATTATAGAAAACCTAAAAAGAGAAGGGTATACCTTTGATACGATAGATGAGACAACTCCTAAAATACAATTTAAATGATGAACTCAGTGTTTATATATAGTAAATTAAGGTATAGGGATAAGAG
>NZ_JBFUIB010000356.1:0-3917 GCF_056402095.1 Peribacillus sp. P4_C12 | reverse complement strand
GGACGTCATTAAACAAACCGGTTCAAAAGGCGTCGTAAAAAAAGGGAATGGCATTCAAATAGTATACGGTCCCCAAGTAACGATCATCAAAAATGAAGTGGAAGAATACTTGGGTCATTAAGAACATAGATAACGATAAGGACGTGTTAAACATGCAACAGGTGCTGGATAAAATTCACAAAGGCTTAATTGTATCATGTCAAGCATTAGAGAATGAGCCGCTGCACAGCTCTTTTATTATGGGACGCATGGCCATTGCTGCCAAAGAAGGCGGTGCAACGTGCATTCGCGCAAACTCTGTAGCTGACATAATGGAAATCAAGAAAAATGTGGACCTTCCAGTCATAGGGATCATTAAACAGGTGTATGGACAAAACGATGTTTATATTACTCCCACCATGATCGAAATTGATGCTTTAATGGAAACTAAAGCGGAAATCATTGCGACGGATGCTACTGCTCGGATAAGACCGAACGGTAAAACGTTAGAGCAGTTTTATTGTGATATAAGAGCAAAATATCCAGATGTTCTGTTAATGGCGGATGTATCGACCATAGATGAGGCTGTATACGCTGACCATTTAGGATTTGATATTGTAGCACCTACACTCTACGGCTATACAAGTGAAACAATGGGACAGAAAATTTATCAGGATGACTACGCTGTGCTCAAAGAGATAATAAAAGCAGTGAAAAATGCAAAAGTTATTGCAGAGGGAAATGTCATAACACCAGAAATTGCTCGTTCTATATTAGATATGAATGTCCATGCAGTGGTAGTAGGTGGCGCTATTACCAGGCCACAGCAAATCACAAAAAGATTTGTAAATGCTATGCAAAAATAGAAACTTTGTAAATGTGCACCGAACATAACAAAAGAATGAAAAAGACTCAGACTATCAGCAGTTTGGGTCTTTTTCTCGATTAATATTATTGTAGCTGCAACTTTATTTAAAACTATCGGTTATAGACGTTCTTAATGGTTACATTAAACTATACTAAAGAAAGCATACATTTAAAAAATTCAACCTGAAATGGGTGGTCAAATGGAATATCTAGCAGAAAATCTCATATATGGAATCGAGTGCAGTATGAGCAAATTCACAAAAACAGAAGAAGAACTAGCCAAATATATTCTTCAACGCCCTGATGAAGTTAGCCAGTTAACTATAAGTCAAATAGCTAAAAATCTTCACATTTCGCCAGCAACCATTACGCGTTTTTGCCAGAAACTAGCTTTTTCAGGATTTAATGAGTTTAGACATGAGTTAAAAAGGTTCGTTGATCTGCAAAATACACCGATAAGCATGAAAAACATTAAGCAGGTAGATTATTTCGCTAAACTGTACCAAGATCACTTAGGAATCATTGACAACACCTTTCGTATAGCTACATATGACGATATCCAGAAAGCGGTATCTTTCCTTACTCAGGCAGATAAGATACATGTCTATGGAATAGGGAGTTCGGGTATAGCCGCCCAGGAGTTTAAATCCAAGTTTTTCCGAATTGGTTTACATGTTGAGGCTGTTACGGATACTCACCAGGCAATGATGGATGCGGCTTTAAGTAACCAGAATAGTGTTGTCATTGGCATTTCCATTTCCGGAGCAACAAAAGAAGTCATTCGTGCTGTTAAAATTGCAAAGAAACAAGGTTCACTCATATTAGTTTTTACAGGTGATAAAAATTCTGAGCTTTCACAGCTGGGTGACTTATCATTATTAGTAACCAGTAAAAGTAGCATGCATATGGGACAGAATATTTCTCCCTTACTTCCGCTCTTATTACTTTTTGATTTAATATATACAGAGTTAGTAGCAAAAGATTATAAAAACAGGATAAATATTAGAGAAAAGACTTTACAGGTATTAGCTGATACTGACTAGTTTTCTTGGAACTTTACGTCCTAATTTATATTAGACATTTAATTACTCTATAATACTAAGAAACATACTTTCAAAAGGCCGCCAATTGGCGGCCTTCTTATGGCGCTAATGCACCTGTTCGTTGAATTAGATATATTTATTTTTTTAAAAAGTTTTAAATTATATTATCTTCGTAAATAGATATTTTCAGCTTTATGATCTGATCCTTTTTTTAAAACTAGATTGGCCCGTCCTTTTGTCGGTAGTATATTTTCATGTAAATTTTTCAAATTAATTTCTTCCCAAATTTGAGTCGCTTGTTTAATAGCATTTTCTTTAGACAAGTTAATGTACCGATGAAAATAGGATTCGGGACTTTGAAATGCTGTCTCTTGAAGTAGAAGAAACCTTTCAACATACCACCTTTCTATGTCATGTATCTCTGCATCAACATAAAGTGAAAAATCAAAAAAGTCACTGACAAATACTTGATTTTCTTTGTCAACTTGAAGAACATTAACACCTTCCACTATTAAAATATCTGGATTACTGATAGTTTGTACTTCATTCGGCAAAATATCGTACGTCAAATGTGAGTAGATTGGAACTTCCACTTTATTTTTTCCAGCTTTTACATCTCCGATAAGATTAATTAATTTTTGTGTATCATAACTTTCAGGAAACCCTTTTCTTTTCATCATTCCTTTTTCTTCTAAAATCTCATTTGAGTACAAAAAACCATCTGTTGTGACTAGACCTACATTTCTATGGTTATCCCATCTAGATAATAATGTTTGAAGTAACCTTGCTGTTGTACTCTTTCCTACAGCAACACTTCCTGCAATTCCAATAATATAAGGGGCTTTTTTAATATTATTTTTAAGAAATGAAGAAGTAGCTATGTTAAGTTGCTGATAAGCTTCGACATATAAATTAATTAATCGAGTCAAGGGCAAATAAATCTCTTCTACTTCCTGAATAGATATTTCTTCATTTATTCCTTTTAAGTTATCTAATTCTTCTTCAGTTAAAGGAAGAGGAGTATGATTTCGTAAAGATGCCCACTTTTTTCGATTGAATTCAAAATAGGGAGTATAGGAACTCATGATTTTCGTTACCTCACTTTTTAGAGTTACTTTCAGTTTAACAAGGATGGTGGCCAAAAAAACTCAGGAACCATCGATCTTTCTAATCCCTTATTGACATAAAGCCCCTGTGACTTGAGGAAGGAATTGAATAAAAATTATGCTCCAGTAGGCATAAAATGCATTACTTAAGTTTAATCATTCTTGGTGTTTAATTTTTGAATGATAACCCATTTGTCTCCAAAGCAGTCCTAAGTTTAGGTATAGAAGCTGGTCCCATACCGTGAAATTGCAAAATCTCTTTTTCACTAAATTTTGATAGCTGTTGTAGTGAAGTTACCCCATTGTTTTCCATTGCTCGTCTGGCTGGCGCAGAGAGTAGTGAAAGAAATCCGTTGTCAGGTTTGCGTTCTTGCTCACAAATAGGGCAGGTCGGACAGTCGCTACCCTTATAATATTTGTGTCCTTTATTGCAAGTCCTTACATTTTTCTTTGAAGTTGTCATTTCTAATGTCTCCTTTTCTCAAGAATTTTTTAGCAGTCTATCTTCTGCCAACTTTTCAATGGATTACAGTAATAACATCATAGGTATATCAAGCGAAGCATTAGCGGCTACGTATTCGCCCCATTCCTGCTGTATGTAACTAAACTCCCTCAATAAAGAAAGAGAAATCTCTCAATTTCTCGTGTTTTATTAGAGTTTTATAGTCATCCGATTTCAAAGGTTTTTCTTTCAAATGGATTAACCTATTTAAAAAGGATATAACTGGACATTTGAAGAAAAAGACTCATAGGAAAGCTGCCCCGTTAGCTCCATAAGAATAAGAGCTGCCAAAGCAATTCCCTTAATGAAATGAAGCACCTGTTAGCTTAATAATCCGTTTTATTTATCATTATCTAATTCATCATCAAGAAAAGACTTTTTATCTTCCTTTAATTCCCTACTTCTTTTCAAGAAGTTGAC
>NZ_JBFUIB010000355.1:0-3930 GCF_056402095.1 Peribacillus sp. P4_C12 | reverse complement strand
GTTTAATTACTCAATTAGCACCTGCATTAATTTGCAGTTTACCAAAAAGCAATATAATTAATAAATATGGAGCAATAGCTGGGATATTTGCTGGAGTGCTTATTGTTTTATATGCGACAATTTCAGGTGTGAAAATAGCTACATTTCATCCGAATATACCACACGTAATTAATGACATCAGTACAGGTGTTATAGCGTTGTTAATAAATATAATAGTAACGTTTATTGTAAGTGGACTAACTAAAAATATCACTATTCATGGTAAGCAAATGAATAATATGAATAAAAGTAATATTTCCTGATTCCTACTCTAGTTTGTAGTTGTCATGTCATTCACTATTCGTTGAAAGGGCTAACTAGACCAAGGAGGGCTTTGGGCGTATAAATGAAATTAATTATTATTTCATTGCTACAAAAAGAAATAAATTGGGAGGGGTTCTGTGAAAGTCCAAATAACTGCGTGTCAATTTCGTGTAGAAAAAGTAGCATCGTTTAATGAATTCCAGAAACAAGTAGAAGACTTAATCAATCATGTTCCCGAAAACTCAGATTATATTATTTTTCCTGAACTGTTAACTATCGGGTTATTAGCGACTTTTCCGGATCAGAATGCTTCGTCATTAATCAAGATCGACGAATATACCACTCAATATAAAGAACTTTTTAGTTCGATTTCAAGAAAAAGAAAGCAGGTTATCATTGCAGGCTCACATCTTGAGTGTCGTGAAGATGAGTACTTTAATATTGCATACATTTTTGATAAAGATGGATCTTATGTTGAACATAAAAAAACTCATATCTTTCCTGCTGAAGCAAATTGGCAAACCTCTGAAGGGAATACACTTGAAGTGTATTCTATAGGTCCTGTTAAGATTGGCATAGCCGTGTGTTATGAAGCTGAGATACCAGAAATATCAAGAATCCTAAGTGTAAGCGGAGCATACATTATTTTCTGTCCATCATACACTTTTACTGAGGCTGGTTTTTGGAGAGTACRCCATTGTGCTCATGCACGTGCGATTGAAAACCAAGTATACTTTGTTCATTGTCCTACTGTTGGTGAACCAGGAGACCCTCTACCTAATGGATATGGGCGTGCAAGCATATTAAGTCCTTGTGACAATGCTTGGCTAGCCAATGGGGTAGTAGCTGAAGCAGAAGGTAATAAACATACAGTAATTACCGGTACAGTGGATATTGACGAACTCTATGAGAATCGGAAAAGTGGTGCAGCAACAACATTTAAAGATAGAAAGCGCCGTAAAGATGTTTATACAAAGTATGAGCCTTATATGCTGCTGAAATAATGTACAACATATTTTGTTAAATAGACTCTATTGTTATGGTAATGTAAGGCAGTCGAGAAACCCTCGACAGCCTTATCTATTTGTCGAGTTGATTCACATGATGATTTATTTATTCACTATGCCTATTCTTGATAATTAAAGAGAATGTCCCAGGTTTCTGGACCAACAATTCCGTCTACTTGTAATCCGAATTTTTTCTGGAATTCCTTCACTTTGACTTGAGTTTTTAGTCCGAAAATACCATCCACTTTAATTGATCCCCCTGCGTCATTAAGACGCGCTTGAATTCTGGTCACATTCATACCTCGATCTCCAATTTTAATAACATGACCTGGATAAGGAAACTCGGTTTGATAAAGTGCAGTCCAAGTGGACGGTCCAACTATCCCATCTGTGTTCAAATGTCTTCGCATTTGAAATTCTTTGACCTTCTTAAGCGTTATCGAACCAAAAATGCCATCCACTGAGATTGGGACGTTATTCTTGTTTAATTGGTTCTGTACTTTCCTCACTTCAGATCCTTGATCCCCGTATTTTATGACATGACCCGGGTAAGGATCACTTGCATTTACATAATGAGTGAGGATATTGGATTTGACGGTCGTTGAGGCTTCAGTCATTGTAGGGAGTAAAATTTGAAGCGCTATGAATCCAGCTGTAGACACTCCTATTAAGGATTTTTTCATGCTCATACCCATTTCCTCCTTAAATATTAAAATGGTAAACATAACACAGGTATAACTCTTATTTCCTTTTAATATATTTTGTAAATAATGTAATTGTATACTCTATTGAGTTCTGATGCAAAAAATTCAGGACAAATGCAAGTATTCTCTAAATCTTGGACATAATGATACTACTACTGTACAAAATGTGTTGGATCTGTATGGAAAACCAAAATTGTTTATAGTAACATTATCACCCAAACATGGATTGCTAACAGTGAGATGATACCCACGCGGTACGAATTGAGCTCTCGTAATGAAGTTGAAATGATGGAAGTACGTGGCTTATTAATGGCTTACTCAGCAATTAATATACCTGCTTTCACAATGATATAGTAATTTGATGTTGTTAAGTTTTTATAGTCAATGTCATAAGACTTATAATATCGTAATAATACATTCCTCAATTTATAAACAAAGTTAAGGTGAGGATACTTGCTATGTCAACCATTTTACAATTGAATACAATATTTATCAGTATCTTAATATAAGCATTTCCGTTTGTGTTAATCGATGTTTTTGTGGCTGGAAAAATAAAGATGTTTGTTAGTGAAGAAATGGTTGGGAAAGTGGTGCCGAAGACAACCTAAAACAGTAGTTATTACGGAGATGAAGATTATAAAGAGTTAAGGGAGGAAGAATTTAAGGCACTCTCCACAAAAAAAGAGTATTGTTTTAAATGATAAAAACTACCTATAAGGATTAAATACCCTATATAATTTCCCAGGTAACTTTATGGACATTGAGGTTGATGGTAGTACATTTTAAGGAGAAGCAGTGAGTGCTAAACTGCTTTCTGTAATACGGTATCGCTGATTCAGGTGGGAAATTATCCTCAATTTATTACCAGCCATTCAAAGCAACTATTTCGTATCTCATAGCCCAAGATTGTAATTCAATTGAAGATTCTGACAATCCTTACACCTATAAAAAGTATTAAATTGCTGGAATTTAAAATGCAGAAACATAATAAGTACAAATTACGGTCTTAGATTTAACGAAAACGAAAAAACATCGGTTAAGATGACAATAATCATAGTCATCTTACTGATGTTTTTTATCAAAAAAGATCAATAAAATAATCCAGCTTTCGACCATATCGGTTACAGGATGTTATTGATGAATAGGATAAACATCCGACAAATTCTCAAATAAAAATAATCTTAATATAGTGATTTATTCTAATCGTATCTTGAGCCTTTAAGGATATATTTTGTATTAATACTAAACAAGTTCGTTCAAAAACTTCAATACTTTTTATCTTCATAATTTCAAATCAAGTACTATTACCTATTTGATAGTTTCTAAGTACCTCTCTAAATCCTTATCCATAATAAAAACTTCGATTCTTTCACCTGTTTTAGTGCTAATATCACTATGGGAGGAAAGAACCTTGCATCCAGTATGATCTTCAACTATTTTTTCGTAATCCTTGGTGTACATTTCACGAAGAAGCGAACGCATTTTTTTTACAAGTTTTTTGCCGGAATTGTGACTGACAAGGTGCTTTTCTTCCACTGTCAGGACACCTTTAAAACGAGTAATTAACATGTCATTGATTATATATGTTTTGGCTTCCTGTGGTCCTCTGCCAATAAGATCACGCTGGAATTTAATAAATGCTTCACTTATTTCAGCCTCAAGTTTCTTTTTAGAATTTAACATATTGCCTCCATTTTATCTCAGGAATTTTATGGGGTTTATCATAATGCCCCATCTAAGTTCTTGTCAATATGAGTTTGTAAAACTTTAGAAAAATCCGTAATATATAGGATTTTAGAGTAAATAAAGGTTTTTATGGATAAATTTGATTGAAATGGACTTATATGAACGAATATGAAGTTTTTTCGAGATTTAATGAGGTTTACAAACCTTTAATGGTGAGCGTAGAATAATCC
>NZ_JBFUIB010000354.1:0-3967 GCF_056402095.1 Peribacillus sp. P4_C12 | reverse complement strand
ACATAAATGTTTGTTCCCTAGGATTATTTTCTTGCTCTTCAGCGGTAATTTCTTTCTGCAATAAACTGTCTCCCATTTTTTGAGACACTGTCCCACCTGTAAATATAGAGAGGCTAAATGCTAGAACAGCTACACATAATACTTCTACTAAGAGTTGGCCTATTAATTTCCCTTTTTTCTCGCCAATCGACAGTAAGATTCCTAACTCCTTCCGTCGTTCTTTTATGGTCAACATAATKATAAGACCTAAGATTATGGATCCTGTAATTGAAACCAGGTAGATAATCCATTTTGAAGTGGATGCCATGTTCTCAATAGGGCCTATCATTTTTTTATATAAGGCATCATGAGCATCTAGTTTAAAAAGGTCAAAATCAATGTCTGTTTTCTTTCCCTTTGCTTTAAAAGCATCGATATGATTCGGGTCAGTTAAGTAATAAATTGCTTTATCAATTGGCGTGCCCTTCATATCCTTGTTTACTGAAAATTCTTTTAACGATTCGTACGAAACATATATTTTGTTAGATGGATGAAACAGCGGTGGTGCTGTTTCCATTTGGCTAGTGATGTTGGATGTCTCATAAATCCCTATTATTTCTAACTTTATTGTCGATTTCCCATCGTCTTTTTTGATTTTTATCTCATCACCAACTTTAAGTTTGTTATGTTCAGCTAACTGTTTTTCAACCAAGGCTACTTTCYTATCTTTGTCTTCTTCTGTTATTTCACGACCCTTAATGATTTCCTCCGTTCCTTCTGTAAATTCTTTTAATAAATCAGAGCTTCTCACGCCGGTAATTGATAGATTTGGCATTTCTCTATCAGGGTTGCCTCCACCAGCTATGGAGCCACTCATCACGTCTTCATTTCCATCAATATTAATGGGAATATAACCATCTGCTAAACCCTGAGTTTCTTTTAGATAATTGAAATTTTTCACATAGGGTGATTTAGCTAACTTATCTGCTTCCTCTGAAGAAATTTCTGGAAATTGCACTGGCTCATTAGGATTTTCTTCTCTCTGTTTTTCAATATATTTTGGAAGCTTTTCTTGATTTAATCCTAGCGTTACGTCAACTCCCAATTTTTTTCTAGCGAGATCACTCGCTGTGTCTGTGACATTTTGCATGGCGAATCCTGCTAATACTAAATTAGTAACAACTAAAAAAACAGCAAATAAGATAAGGGATTTTCCCTTTCTTGCTCGTACACTTAAAAGTGCGCGTTTGATAAAATTCATTTTTATTACCTCCTTGATATCTCTAATGTACAGGACTAATCTAGAGTCTATATGGAGATATAGAGGAGTTTATATGGAGATATAGAGGAGGCTATATGGAGAAGTTTTGGTGTTTTTACCAAACATTAATTAAAGTTTAAAATCGAATCACAATGATTTCCTAAATGAATAACACCATTTGTCATATTTGAATTTATCTACACAAAATCGGTGTATATCACTTCTTTGTAACCCTGACTTTAAACATGCCCAAATGTTTTTCAAAGTTACTTCTTTTTCGAGTCAATCATTATCCTAACGCTACCTTAACTTCTTTTTGTTACTATACAGGTAGAAATACCTTTCCGAGAGGCCTATTCTATCTTCTTTTAATGCTCTTTACCATGTAAAAGGGCATGGCAAAAACATACCTATTGAACTTTTTAATAAAAAAAGCATCTCATAAGAGACATTTTTTTATATTGCTTCTAAAAGGCAATTTTAATTATTTTTTCATTAATATTCACGCTAAATAAATAAGGAAAGCATTCTGTTTAACACAGAACACTTTCCTATTAGAGAGAATGTATAATAAACCAATTAAGTGGTAACTTTATTCGATTATTTGGCTTTTGGTTTCTCTTTTCCCATTGAGTCAAATAATTGTGTAGATGATAAGGCATTGAATGGTAAAGTTACATTGTGTTTAAGCCCTTCGTTATAAGCCGCTTTTAAGTCTTTAAGTAAAACAGCCAAGGCAGTGTCTGCTGTCCATTCAGAAATATCGCTCCAATTTCTAACTACCCAACTATCACCTGTACTAACTTGTAATAGGTTTAATACCTCTTCTTGAGGTAAGTTATAGTGTTCTCCTAATTTAAGTCCTTCAGCTAAAGCATTCATGTTAATACCTAAAATCATATTATTAACTAATTTTGCTACTTGGCTGTTGCCTGGTTCCTCGCCATAGTAGAATGTGTTTGATCCAATAGCATCAAAGTATGGTTGGAAAGATTTCACGATGGCTTCTGAACCTGATGTCATAATCGATAATGTTCCAGCTTGAGCACCTGAAGCACCACCGCTTACCGCAGCGCTAATTAATCTCAAATCACTTTCTTCTTCGACTTTTTTGCCTAATTGATTCATTGTATCAGGGTCAAGTGTACTCATAACAATAATTGTTTTATTTTTAGGTTGGGCAGATAATATAGCGTTCTCACCAAAAATAATGTCAACATTTTGGGCATAGTCACGAACCATTGAGATAATCGCTTCGTCAGCTTGTTCCGCCACTTCTTTTAAAGTTTCTACCATTGTTATTCCAGCAGCACTTGCTTTCTCATAAACACCTTTAAAGGCATCATAACCGATTACTTCAAAACCAGCTTTCTTTAAATTAACGGCCATCGGGAAGCCCATTGTTCCTAATCCTACAAATCCAATTTTTTTACTCATGATAAATTCCTCCTAATTTATACTTTTTAATCGTAGTAATTACATCTATCACATAAAAAACTTTAGCATAAAGTTTTGAATGTTTCGTTGTAGTTGTTTCATTCATAACAAGTATGAAAACTTGCTACAGTTACATAGTTAAGCTAAACCTAAGAGGGCCATGATAACGATAACGGCCATTGCGATCCAGTGGGTAACACTTATACTGATAAATCCATTTTTGAAAGTGTCTTTCATAGTTAATCCTGTTAAATTGTTAAATATAATCAAGAATCCAGAGTAAGGAACAATTGATAGAGCTCCAGATCCGATTGCGATTGCGCGGTGAACCGTTTCCGGATCTAGTCCCATTTCCAAATAGTACGGGGCAAAATTCGCAACAGAAATGCCAATTGCTCCAACAGCTGAAGCAGTAATACCGCCTATAAGACCTGTACCAATCATTAATGAGAGTACGGGAGGTCCAGGGATTGATTGAATCAATTGAAATACACCCTTAAACGCCGGTACACTTGTTGCAATGCTACCAAATGCAATCGTACTACCAGTTGTAATCGTTGATGATACCGATTCGGCAGCACCTTGATTTAATACCTCTTTTTGCTGAGCGATTTGTTTACCGAATAAGATCGCACTCAATAAGATCGCAACAATCAAAGCGACAATGATAATGTTGCTCACAGAACTAAATATTAGGATTATGGCTAATAACACGATGATAGGCAGTAAACTGATAATGAATGATGGGAGCTTACGTTTAGATGTCGCATCACTACTTTCAACCTTCTCATCCACATTAAATGTCTCGTTATTACGCAAGCTTTTGGACAACGAAAATTTCATAAATACTAGTAAGAAGACAATTGCTGCGATGGAAGTGACGATTCCGATAAGCGGTGCAGCAGTTAATGTGGTGCCCAAAGCCGTTGAAGGCACAATATTGTGTAATGAAGGTGCCCCAGGCAACATCGTCATAGTGAACGTTGAAGTCCCACCAAACACAGGAATGGTAACTAATTTCCACGAAATATTAAGTTGTTTGAAGATAGGTTTAGCCATTGGAATTAATGCGARTATTATGACGAATACATTAATACCACCGTAAGTAAGAATTGCAGAAATAATAAATAATGCTACTAATGCGTTGTACGGGTTCTTGGTTCCTACCACGGACAGTACTTTATTTGCAATTGAAATAGTTGCCCCACTTTTATCCATGTATTTCGCTAATATAGAACCTAATAAGAATATCGCGAAATTTGATGCAACAAACCCAGCAAGTGCCGTCAT
>NZ_JBFUIB010000353.1:0-3993 GCF_056402095.1 Peribacillus sp. P4_C12 | reverse complement strand
ATATAGAACACCCGTAAATAATATACTGATCATTAGTTCTGTCTCTTTGCTTGCTTTATTTTTAAGTTTAGATCTTGTAGCATCATTTATTAATTTCGGGGCGTTTCTTGCGTATACTTGTGTTAATATTGCCGTAATTGCTCATTATTATATTAGAAATAGAGAACGTTCGGTAAAAGGAACTGTCTTATATTTATTTATTCCTATTATTGGAGCTGCACTTGATATTTTACTACTTGTGAATCTTGATGTGCACTCAAAGGTACTTGGAGCAAGTTGGTTAATAATAGGCTTCATTTATTTACTTGTATTGACAAAAGGACTTAAAAAACAGCCACCAGTATTGAAAATTGAAGAAAATATTGTGTAGATTTAGAATAAAGTCACGATGTTTATAAGAAAGATGAAAAACGGCTTAGACACAACTATTGTCGGTATGGGACCTACAGGTCGTTATGGGATTAATCTATCGAAATGGTTATCTAATTAAAAGATTGATGTCGTAGGTCAATCCTCACCTTGTAAAAAGAAATAAAGAGAATCGAGATAACACTCAGTCCAAAAGTGATAAAAAAGACGCTCTCGTGATTGCGGATATGAAACAATCAATGAGATTGTTGTTACACTCTCGATTCTTCCCAAACAATCCGTTTTTAACGTTGGTGAGCACTACGGTTCTCTTCAACTTCTCTGGAGGAAATCCAGTGGTAGAAAAGGATTTCTTGGCGCTTAATTACTCTTTTTCCAATGATGTTAATTAAGAGAAATCAACTATTTGTTGAACAATGGTGATTGTCACTTGAAATAATGGAAATCTCTAGGTCGGGGAAGTCCCCTATTATTCAATTATTTTCAAACAAATAAAAAAGAACCATAAAAAAGATGTAGCCATACTTCTTTCTCAATCAAGAATAGAGTATATGCTACACTTTTTTTACTGTAATTAATGTTTAGTTTGTACGAGGTCTCTTACCATCTGAAATAAGACTATTAATTCTTTCGATAATATCGGGAAGTTCACTCATCGTTTTAATCGTAAAATCAGCCCCATTTTGCATAAAGGAGTTTGCAGTTTTAGAGATTACATTTTCTTTATCAAATTCTGATAGACTAGTAAACTCATCTAAACTTAATCCCATCTCAGAGCTTCTAATAATGACTCCAACAGACCAAACTCCTGCATTTACTCCCTCTTTAATATCTGTGTGTATAAGGGAGATGTGGTGTAGTAATTATATCAGAATTTTCTGTTTTATTAACATCTGTTTGTTCTGATATTGCTTTTTCTTGATCCTCATTGGACTTATCATCTGTGTTTGCATATCCACTAAAGAAGACGACTAAGGGGATCCCTATATCGGTGTGCTAGCCTTCGGTAAGAGCTAAGTAATACTTTACTTTCCCGTTATATTCAACGATTAGCACGTCATCCCGCTCTTTTGTTGAGTATATTTTTGCTCCTATGGGTAATTGATTGGCCATACCATCTTTTAACGATTTACTGAAACCATTTGAGAATACCTCTGTAATTTCTCCAACAGATTCGTTCTTAGTCAGTTTAAGCTCATTCACCCATTCAATATCCGTTTTATAAATTATTTTTTCCCATTGGAGAATGTCTGCATTTTTATCGAGTTTTAAAACTTCTTCTGCATCTGGATTTTTAGATGTCACGGTTTTGATTTCTGTATTAAAACAACCAGACAAATAAAAAATGCATACCATTAACATGAAAACCACTATATTTTTCTTCATCATACACCTCCATTCAATTAGACGTATGGATTTAACTTTCGTTACTGAATATAGCTATATATTGCGTTTGAAAGTTCCGGCTAATGGCAGCCATCTATTTTTTGGGTTATTCATTCATTTTTATCCGAAAAATGCAAATGCCCTTGTTACCAAGGGCATTCGCTCAATCAGATTTAATTAACAAATAGAAATAACTTCCTATGATATTCCTCAAACGTTTGTTGACTCTTTTCCGTATAGTCCATCCACTTCACCTTTTTACATCTTTCCTCTAATCTTTCATTCAGTTCTTCTTCAATTTCATGCATGAAACGAATGATTTCACCATACGGCATATTAAAATGACGAGCAGCGAGCCGGGGTGGGGAATGCTTTACCAGTAATCTCATAAAGTGATCGACCGTGTCCGCTTTTGAAGCGAGATAATCTTCTTCATTCACGATGAATTCATACACTTGTTTTTTCACGCCAGAAAGTTTGGTCACCTCGTCACGCAATAAAAACTCCATTAATCTTTCGTTCATATGACTCTACCTCGAATTTGATTATATTTAAACTCCTTGAGATTATGTATGAAAAAGCTATACTGCTCAACACCTCATTATGACATCGTAAACGTTACCCATCAAGCAAATCCTATCCTTAAATACAAAGCGTAATAATTACGATTTAAATTCTATATGTAAAATAACATGTATACTCCCCTTAGTCAAGGTACTCAACGGTTATAGCTGAGCAAGGTTTTTTAAGATCGATTAAATGATTGGTTTTTTCATGTAAAAAATATCCCATACCATGTTTTGTTCATTTAATTATGTAAAAATCTACTAAATGTATATTTTGCATTGTTTAATGTCAAAATATGACTATACAAAAGGTGATATGAAATAAAAAATTACCTCTATTATTATTTACTGTAATATTTTTGTTAAAATTTGATATAATAAATGTAATATTTAGTCAATTGTCACTTTTTTATAGAATTTAGTTTTGTAAAGGGGTAAAATATAGCTAATGACATCTTGTTTTTTCTAAATGTTTCCGAGGAGTTATAGGGTGGGTATAGCAAGTACATAGTGACAGCAAAAATGCTGTCCGACATATCGGTTGTTTTCATTTGTTCAGAATAACAATGAAAAGAATAAGGAGTGATTTTTTGAAACCTTCAACAAATCGCATGTTAACCCGTATTAAATCCGTTTATATGTTCATTAGTAATAACGGTACGGTTTCTACTCAAGAGCTTGTAGAAGAATTTGGCATCACTCCTCGAACTGTGCAGCGCGATTTAAATGTCTTAGCTTACAATGACCTTGTTCAAAGCCCAAGCCGTGGCCTTTGGACGACAACAAGTAAAAAGGTAAAGATGTCATCTTAAAAAGAACGACCACCCGAACGAAAATCGATATGTAAAATAAGTTTGAGGCGGACATAATTGTCCGCCTCATTTTTTCTTGCTTATTTATTATTCAGTCGGCTGGGCAGCTTTCAGTTGTTCGAGCTCTTCTGCTGTTAACTCCCTGTATTCGCCAAGTTCAAGTTCTTCATCAAGCTGCAGGCTTCCCATCGAGAGACGCTTTAGATACACGACCCGTTTCCCTACGGACTCAAACATCCGTTTCACTTGATGAAACTTCCCTTCCATAATCGTTAGCTCAATATCCGATGTAAGCCCTGATTTTAAAATATTTAATTCACCTGGTTTTGTTTCGTACCCATCATCTAGGGTCACGCCGTTGCGGAATGCAGCAATGTCTCGCTCCGTTACTTCGCCGTCAATGACCGCAAAATACGTTTTAGGGACGTGTTTTTTCGGGGAAAGTAGTTGGTGGGCAAGCTTTCCGTCATTCGTGATCAGCAATAGGCCTTCTGTGTCTTTATCCAAACGTCCGACTGGGAATGGTTCGAATACCGAATCCTCTGGCTCTAAGATGTCAATGACCGTCTCCTGGTGTTTGTCTTCAGTAGCCGACAACACACCTGGCGGCTTATTCATCATTAAATATATAAATTCTCTATATTCAACCCGTTCACCATGAACCGTTACGATTTCTGTATCAGGATCCACTTGTTCCTTCGGATCCTTCAGTAGTCGTTCATTGACCTTAACGGCTCCAGATTTCAAGAGTTTTTTCACTTCTTTTCTGCTTCCGTAACCAATATTGGATAATATCTTATCAATTCTCATTATTTCCTCCTAAAGCCTATTCAGTAAAAAGCCTTGCCCACTTTTATGAC
>NZ_JBFUIB010000352.1:0-3993 GCF_056402095.1 Peribacillus sp. P4_C12 | reverse complement strand
GAAAGCCCTGCCTTTAACAAAAAAAGATGCCCGAGCCTTTACCCGTTTTTTCTTTTCGGCAGCAACAGAATGCGAAATAGATAAACAAGGGCGAATAAATATTCCCACGCCGCTTACTTCATATGGCCAATTGGAAAAAGAATGTGTAATTCTTGGTGTTACCAATCGTATTGAGATTTGGAGCAAATCCCTTTGGGAAAACTATTTTTCAGCTTCAGAGGATTCTTTCGCTGAGATAGCAGAAAATATGATTGGCTTTGATATTTAAGGCTGCCCTCAGAAATAGAGTTACTCAATAACCGATTGGAAGGATGTCTAGCATGTTTCAACATACAACAGTGTTATTAAAAGAGACGGTTGATGGATTAAACATCAAACCTGATGGAATTTATGTAGATTGTACTTTAGGAGGGGCAGGCCACAGTGAATACTTGCTCTCACAGCTATCTGACAAGGGCAGACTTTATGCTTTTGATCAGGACGAGACGGCTATTCAGAATGCTAAGGCTAAATTAGAAAGCTATGGAGACCGTATTGTACTCGTTCCTAATAATTTTAAATACTTAAAAGAAGAGTTGAATGCCCGGGGAATCGAGAAAGTGGATGGGATTCTTTATGATTTAGGTGTGTCATCTCCACAATTGGATACGCCAGAGCGAGGATTCAGTTATAACCATGATGCGCCGCTGGATATGAGGATGGATCAGAGTGCTGCTATTTCTGCATATGATGTTGTGAATACTTGGTCATTCCATGAATTGATGAGAATCTTCTTTCAATATGGAGAAGAAAAATTTTCTAAACAAATTGCCAGGAAAATTGAAGCAGCTCGTGAAATAAAACCGATTGAAACAACGTTTGAGCTTGTAGAGCTAATTAAAGATGGAATTCCTGCACCGGCAAGAAGAAAAGGTGGACACCCCGCGAAACGAGTATTTCAAGCAATACGAATTGCTGTAAATGATGAACTTGGTGTCTTTGAAGATTCTTTAGAGCAAGCTATTTCCCTATTGGATATAGAAGGAAGAATATCTGTCATTACATTCCATTCTCTAGAAGATAGAATTTGTAAAACAGTATTTAAGAAAGCTAGTGCCTTGCCTGACCTTCCGCATGGACTTCCAGTTATTCCTGATGAATTTAAACCGCCTATGAAATTAATCACGAGAAAACCAATCTTACCTTCAGAAGAAGAATTGGAAGGGAATAATCGTTCCCGTTCAGCTAAGTTAAGAATTGCCGAGAAACAATAAATATAGAAAAATCAGTAAGGGGGAGCATGAATGAGTTCTATAGCCAAAAAAATGCAAGAACAGCAATATGAAGACCAACAGCAACAACAGACACATCAAACAGTGGTCATCCGTAAAGCGAAGATATCCATTGGTGAAGTAATCTTACTATGTGCCCTTGCTATTATGGTTACATTTTTGGGAGTGAAAATAGTTTCTAACCAAGCGGCCATTTATGAAACGAATAAAGAGATCCAGCAAGTCGAAGTATCAATTGATAAACAGAGTAAAGTGAACGAAGATTTGAAAGTGCAGGTTGATGAACTTAGTACATACGAAAGAATTTGGAAAAAAGCTGAAGAGCTAGGGTTCAAGTTAAATAAGAATAATGTGAAGGGTGTGCAGTGATAATGCAGAAACAAAAAAATATGAAGCATGGAGCAGCCGGATTATTCTTCTTATTCGGCCTGCTCTTTTTTGTATTAATCTGCCGCTTTTTGTATATTCAGGTGACAGGCACAGCCGGTGGTGAGGTACTAGCTTCGAAAATCGACAAGAAATATGAAAGAGAACAGGTCATAGAAGCTAAAAGGGGAAGTATCCTCGATACAAAGGGTGAAGTCATTGCCGAGGATACTTCTTCCTATATTTTAAGGGCTGTACTTAGTGAAAAGGAAACTGAGCATGTCAAAGACCCAGAAATGACGGCTGCTAAACTTGCTAAATATATAGATATGGATGAGCAGGACATCTATGAGCGCCTTACGAAAAAAGAGGCATACCAGGTGGAGTTTGGTAAGGCCGGCAAGGATTTGACTCAGGTTGTCAAACAGAAAATAGAAAAATTGGAACTGCCGGGAATTACATTTGGAAGAACGAATAAACGCTTTTATCCGAATGGAATCTTCGCATCTCATCTAATTGGCTATGTAGAAAAAGATGAGAAAACCGGAGAAATGGCTGGTAAGTTCGGAATTGAAAAGTACCTCAATAAAGAATTGCAGGAAACGGATGGAAAGCTGACATATGACAGTGACAAATGGGGAATTCTTTTACCGGATACGAAGGAAAAGGTGGTAGCTCCGGATAATGGTAATGATGTAATGTTGACCATCGACAAGAAAATACAAACTTTCTTGGAAGATTCGTTGAGTAAAGTGCAAGAAAAGTATGATCCCGAGCAAATCATAGCGATTGTATCCAATCCCAAAACGGGGGAAATTGTAGCGATGGGGCAAAGACCTACCTTCCATCCGACAACGAAAGAGGGGCTTACGGATACGTGGCGTAACCTTGCTATTGAAGAATCATTCGAACCAGGCTCAACCATGAAAACGTTCACCCTTGCGGCTGYTGTGGAAGAAGGGGTCTTTAATCCCAATGAAAGTTTTACTGCCGGCACTTACAAGACGGGAGCGGGCTCCATCGGTGATCACAGCGGAATCGAAAGAGGAAAAAGTATGACCTTTCTTGAAGGTGTACAACGTTCTTCCAATGTCGCTTTTGCGACATTGGCAATGGATAAAATCGGTGCGGATACCTTCCGAGAATATTTGACGAAGTTTGGTTTCGATAATAAGACGGGGATTGATCTGCCGAATGAGATAACTGGTAAAATTCAATATAAATATAAGCTTGAAAAGGTTACAACATCCTTTGGCCAAGGTTCAACCGTTACACCGATTCAACAGATCCAAGCAGCTTCGGCAATTGCTAATGATGGAAAAATGATGCAACCGTATGTGATTAAAAGTATTTCCGATCAGGATACCGGAAAAGTATTGAAAACGACAAAACCAAAAGTATCAGGTGAACCGATTTCAGCAGAGACTGCTAAGCAAGTACGTGACTATTTGGAAACGGTAATCTCTGCGAAAAAAGGAACAGGGAAAAAATATGCCATTGAAGGATACGAAGTAGCAGGGAAAACAGGTACAGCTCAGATTGCCGGTCCAACAGGCCGATATTTAGAAGGGAAGAATAACTATGTATTCTCCTTTTTAGGTATGGCTCCAAAAGATGACCCACAACTGGTCATCTATGTGGCGGTCAAAAAGCCAAACTTAGGTGCCACATATGTAGGAGCGGATCCATTGTCTGAAATATTTAATCCTGTCATGCAAAATAGCCTGCAATATTTAAATATAAAGCCTTCTGATGTGAAAAAACAAACAGCCAATAAAATTGAAGACTATACTAATCAATCTGAGAGTTCTTCTGTTAAGGAGCTGGAACAGTTAGGATATGAAGTTAGTACGATCGGAAGCGGTCGAAAAGTTCTCGATCAATCACCTAAAGCAGGGAGCACCCTCTTACAGGGTGAAAAAATAATCCTTCGAACAGAAGGTGATATGAAAGTTCCTGATATGAAAGGATGGTCCTTACGTGATGTAATGAAATTAGCTAAGGTTGCGAAGCTGGATCTCCAAACTTCAGGAACAGGTTATGTGAGTAAACAGAATATCAAGGTAGGTAAAAAGGTTAAGGAAGGGGACTCTTTCAATGTTGAATTGTCCCAACCAGAAGGCGCTGCCGATAATTTATCAAGTAATGAGAATAAAGGGTCTGATTAAAAATATAGATATTTTAAAAAAGAGGGTGATCCAAATAGATCACCCTCTTTCAGACTGTAGACAAACTCGATGAAAATCGAGTTTGTCTACAGTTTTTTTGAGGGGTTGTAAAAATTCGAACGTTGATTTCCACTCCAGGCACTCGCTTTCCGCGGGCGGTCAGGGAGCCTCCTCGGCGCCTTTGCGCC
>NZ_JBFUIB010000351.1:0-4007 GCF_056402095.1 Peribacillus sp. P4_C12 | reverse complement strand
AAGTCATGGCTATCCCTTAGCCGAAGCGATACATTTTCTGGAATTTCAGGAATCGAAGAAGAAAGCTGAGGATTTTACTCAGGCTATTCAGGATTTAAGGAACGGGCATCCGCTGCATCAAGTGTTAACCCATCTTAATTTTCATCCACAACTTGTTAGTTATATATTTTATGGAGAACAATGCGGCGACCTCAATAGGGCGTTGATAGAAGGAGGTAGATACTGGAAGAAGAGGACGGAAGATTTGGATAAAGTGAAAAAGTTGATGGTGTATCCAATTTTCTTATTCTTTTTTGTGAACATCGTGTTTTATATCCTGCAGAGTGTCCTCCTTCCAAAATTCCAGACAATCTTTTTTACGATGGATGTTGAACAGAATATCATCCTGAAATTACTGGTAGCCTCTTCAGTTATCCTCCCTGTCATCCCCTTCATCTTGCTCGCATTGCTCCTTTTCTTTTTTTTACTCAAACAATTTTGGTTTAACAAGTTATGCCCCTTAAGGCAGCGAAGAATATTATTAAACATTCCTCTCGCAGGTACATTCATTAAGTTATATGAAACGTATTTTTTTGCAAGCCAATTCAGTGGCTTACTTTCTGGAGGGCTTTCCATTAACGAAAGCATCAAATTATTCTCCATAAATCAGCAGCAGCCTTTTTACCAGAAACTTTGCTCAATTATTAAAGATGATTTAATTGAAGGTAGATCGCTAGAAATGATTTTTCAGGAGCTGCCTTACTTTGATAGAAATTTACCATTAATAGCCGCAAATGGTCAAAAGTACGGCAGGCTTGATTCAGAGTTACTTCATTACAGTCGTTTTTTGCTAGAGAAAATTGAAGAAAGAATGAATTCAATTTTGAAAATCATTCAGCCTCTTATGTTTTCGTTGATTGGACTGCTGATTGTTTCCATTTATTTAGCGGTCTTGCTGCCAATGTTTTCTCTGCTCGAGGGGATATAGAATATTCTTAATAAATTCTGGAGGTGAATCTGCGCTGAAATAATTTTGGGAATAGGATAGGTGTGTGAAATTTCTAATCTATTTTCATTTTTTTAGCAGCAGAATGATATGAAGAAAGTGTTGAATGAAAGAGGTTTTACATTAATTGAAATGCTTATTGTTTTACTCGTAATTTCCATTCTATTGATTATTACAATCCCAAATATAACAAAGCATCAATCGACGATTCACTCTAAAGGGTGTGAAGCGTTTGTTAAGATGGCTCAAGCACAGGTACAAGCCTATGAAATAGATAATGGCAAACTTCCTGCAAGTATTGATGAAATGGAAAGTCAAGGGTACCTTAAACAAAAATCATGTCCGAATGGGGATGGTATTAGTCTGGATAACAAGGGAAAGGTTACGGTAATTGAATAGCAGCAAATTGATTATGCGGCCTTCCTGTGGAGGTTATACCCTGTCAGAAACCCTCATCGTCCTCGTTATTTTTGTACTGCTAAGTGGCATCGGTCTAAATTTATATCCAAGCTTTATTAAAGGAATGGAAAATAAGATATTCATTTCTCAATTGAAAGAGGACATTTTCTATGCGCAGCAGTATGCCATCAGCCATGAAAGTCTGATTTACCTTCATATGGATAATACGAATAGGATTTACACGGTAACATCCTATAAGGAGGGGGTTGTGCTTGAGAGAAGCATACCAAAGGATATACAGTTCTTAAGTGGAACATTAGGACTTACGTTTCATTTTAATCAGTATGGAAATGCTTCAAAAGCAGGGACGATGATGATTGATACGACAAAAGGGAAGTACAAGTTAGTCCTTAATATCGGTAAAGGGAGGTTTAGGATTGAGAAACAGTAGAGGTTACGTCTACTTAGAAATGATAGCCGCTTTTTCGATTTGTATAGTCTTGATCATTTCGATTCTGCCGATACTTGAGGAGATTATGACCAATAGGAAAAATGTTGTCTTAAGGACAGAAGCCCACTATTTGTTATATGAAAGATTGACCGCCTTCATGGATGGGGAGGTAAATGCTGTCGACCAGGAAATCCATTATCAGAAAAGATTGTATGAACTAACATGGAAGGAACAGAAGGATTTCCCAGGTATGATTGAAGGATGTGTACGATATGAAAATGAAATGGGTAAATCAGAATCCATTTGTGATGCTACGAAAAAATGATGGCTTTACAATAATTGAAATGCTTTTTTCTTTAATGATATTAATGACCACCTCTATTTTCATCTTACAACTTTTTTCAATTATTCACACACAGTTGGAATCAAAAGACAAATTGCATCCTAAAGAGTGGGAGATCTTTACGATGCAAATGCAACAGGAGGTCAGGGGTGCTAAAAGTCAGGATGTAATAGAAAATAAATTATATTTACTTTCAGGTGACCAGTTATCTTTTATTGAACAATATGAAGATAAGCTCCGCAGGCGAGTGAATGGAAAAGGTCATGAGGTCATCCTGCAGAACATTTCAAAATTTAAGGTTGAGAAGGATGGTAACGTCATTGTGTTAAATATAACGGATAAAGCAGGGAATACTGTTATTCGCAGGTTTCATCCTTTTTTTAAAAGTGAGACGAAAGTTGATGAATAATCAAAAAGGGGTCGTTTTCCCGATGGTCATGATTGTAGCGAGTGTTTTTATCATGTTCACGATATTAATGATCGATCAATTTGTCATCGATAAAAAATTTTATAAAGAAGTGGAAGAAACGCTTGTGGCCGATCATTTAGTGCATCTAGCCGTTAATGAGGTAACAGCTGGATGGGGTGAAGATATACCGAAGAACCTTCAGGGGGATATCTCATATCCCAATGGTGATGTCCATTATATATTAACGAAACAAGATGCCCGTTATGCCTTTATTGAATTTGCTTCCTCGACTAAAGATAACCGAGTTGGTAGAATCATTATTCAATATGACAAAGAGTTAGGTAGAGTTGTAGAATGGATAGAAAAACAGTCTGTATAACACGTATGAAGGCAACCTGATGGTGCGGATTCAGTGATATGGAGTTAATAGACTGAAAATACTCCAGTGTGAAAACTGTGTCAGTAACAAGTGGAGAAGGGATTCAGGAAGGATGAAAACGTTTTTGGCTGACTGAGAATGGGATTACGAACGGAATGATTTGTCCAATGTCAGGCTTCCCCTAAATGGAAATGGAGAACTTACCATCGATACAACAAGCAGGCCCAAATAGTAACCATCTCGGGTAAACTTGAAAGAATAAAAGAAGCATAAGCGGGGCATACTTTATTTAGGGTGATATTGTATGTCTACTAACGCTTATATCAAATATCTTACACAGCAGCTTGTCGAATATTTTAATTTGACTAAGAAAGAACGGAAAGAAAAACGTCGTCATCGGAAAGAGGATAAAAATACTGGTGTGTCCCACTGGTTTGGTATTGTCCCTTTCGCTTTGTCGATGTTTGTAAGAAAAAAAATCAAAAAAAGAAAACAGATGTCCTAAGCTTTTGGACATCTGTTTTCTTTTTTTTAGTCAGGCAAACCTGCTAGGCGGTTGTAGTAGAGAAATCATTTCTGAAAAATAGATCCATTTATCCTAACGCTCTATCTGATAAGTAAAATAAACCGCCATTGATGATTGATATTAGAATATTTGGCTCATATTGGGCCTGTAATGCCTGTTTTTCAGTGAAATAACTTTCGCTTTTTTCATCCATATCCTTATAAAAATGCTCCAATAAATTTAAGTCATTCTGCCAGCGCTCCATGGCTTCTTCCGCCCAAGAATGGTCATCGTTCTCGAAGCTGGTTCGGATATATGTATCAAGTCTTGCTAACCCACTCTTTGGCATGATTAATGGTGAGAGGGTGAAGGAGTAATCCGGTATCTTTGGGGTGACTTTAACCGGTAAAACACGATTGTGAAATCCTTCCATGATCTCCCCGGAGATTAAATTCAATCCGACAGACATAAAGGTATCTTTTTTTCGATCACATTGATAAGATATTTTTACATTTAGTGTAAGCCAGGGGAACGTC
>NZ_JBFUIB010000350.1:0-4012 GCF_056402095.1 Peribacillus sp. P4_C12 | reverse complement strand
TCTTCAACCTATACTTCCCTTTAATCCATAAGAAAAGGAGCTGCTGATCAGCTCCTAATACTGAAAAAAATCACCCTAGTTGAATAGCTTTAATTTAAGGTGCTTTTGTTTGAAATAGCTTTATTCCTAATCCAATAAAAATGATACCCGTTAATTTATTTAATAAATATTCAATTTTAGAATTATTCCTTAACTTTTTAGTTACATATGAAGAAAAATTAACGACTATTAAACACCAAAAAGTTCCCGTCATAACAAATGAAAGACCTAAAATGATAAAAGGAAAAGGACCATAGGAATTATCTGTTGCAATAAATTGAGGCAGAAAAGAAATAAAAAACAAGGCAACTTTCGGATTAGCAACGTTTGTGATAAAACCTTGCATATATATCTTTTTTATAGATAAATCTTTTGTAGCAGAAAGCTTCATATTTGATGAGGATTGAAATAACATCTTCACTCCAAGATATACTAAGTAAGCTGCCCCTATTATTTTAATAGCAGTAAATAATACAACCGATGTTGTTAAAATAACCGATAAACCAACAGCTGCTAAGAAAGTATGAACTAATGAACCAGTAGAGATACCCAGTACAGAGTATATCCCTGCTTTTCTTCCTTGCGATACACTTTTACTTACTATATACATAGTATCGGTTCCAGGAGTTATATTCATCAGGAATGCTATTAATAAAAAAAGTCCAAAACTCGTAATGCCAAGTATTGTCGTCCCCCCCCTTTTAATTATTAGCTAACTACACTTCACCAAAATCATCCTTATTGAACTTAACTTCCCCTCTAGCTCAATTAGAAAAAGGTTGCAGTAGCCCCCCTGTTAGTAAAGCACTGGTTTGTTGAATAACTTATTTTATCTGAATTTCTTCAAACTACTCATTGCATCGCTTTTACCATGGTTTCAAGCTTTTTGATCGTTTTCCAATTACGTGCTGTGGCTGGAACACCTAACTTTTGAAGCTGTGAAGAAAGCTTGGAATTTCGAACACCTTGACGTAAATATAGATAAACTTCTTTACCCTTTATATAACATTCTTCCATTTCACTTTTAAAGTCGAGTAAATGATTTATACCTTCCATTGAAGGCTCTTTTGCCAAGAGAGAAAGGTGCACACTCTCACCTTCCAATAACAAGTTAACTGGGTATGGACAATTGTTAATAATCTGTTCCAACTCAGTAACCGTTCTCAAGATAACGGTTACTGAAAAACCAAAATAATTTCTAATCTCTTGCTCAATTTGATGTTGTAATTGTTCTGCATTTTCCTCAGACTGAAATACAATATTTCCACTTTGAATATAAGTATTAACTTTATCTAACCCCATATTTGTTAATAAGTTCCTTAATTCTTGCATCTTTATCTTATTGTGTCCACCTACGTTAATCCCTCGCAGAAAGGCGATATAGATAGTCATTTTTGCCCCTCCTTTTTTTCATTTCACATTTGACCTATTTCTAGCATTAACCCCTACCTCCACCAATCTGCCCTTCTAGCTATATTAATTTAAGTGAGATGTACTATTAGTAAATCGGATAAGTTGCACGTTCCTAATATATTCAAGGAGATGAATTCCTGTATTATCAGAATTAAACCATACATTATTATTAACTGTTGGTAATTGCAGAAAACTTTCAATAATTTTAGTTATCATTCCACCGTGTGAAATGATAGCAATTCTATTGAACTCTTTACTGTTTTCTTTAATAAAAGAAAAAATTTGTTCACCACGAACCTTAAATTCTAGTTTACTCTCAGTTTCTTGCTTTTCTATAAGGTCATCTAAGTATTCCACTGGGCAACCGATAGTATTGGATAGAATCTCAGCTGCTTTACTAGCTCTTTTCAAAGTACTACTCCAAATAAAATCTGGTGGAAACTCGTTTAACACACGATTAGACATTTTCTTAACTTGAATGAGACCTTTACTTGTTAATGGTAAATCAGTAGAACCTGTGTAATCCTTCTCTAAAAAGTCATCTTCTGATTCACCGTGACGAATCAATAAAATTTGCATTTAATCACCTCTACTTTATTTATATTCCTATATAAATTCTTCAAGGTACTATATGATTCCTCTTACTGGTTCAACTGCTTAACTTTATCAGGTTACTTAATTATGATTCTATACGCTATTCGCATTAGAATAGCGTTCAGATAGTTTCTTTTTATGGGCATTAAACACTTCTTCTAAAGGGATGTTGTACTTGTTCGCAATCACAATTAAATTACCTAACACATCTCCTAATGCTTCGGTTAACTCCTGTTTATTCTCCTCAAACGAACCACTTACTTCATCTGGTCTATCCCTGCCAATCTCAAGTGAGCGAATAGCCCGTGCGACCTCGCCAGTTTCTTCTGCTAAAAAGCCAATTCGAATAAAAATGTCTAATTCAGACCAGCCCCTTGCTTCATAATAATCTCTTACCCATTGTTGAAATTCAGTTACGTTCATATTAATCCACCTTCCATTTTAATAATTTAAGTTTAACAAAATTCCCATATTTCTGTATGATAAGTAAGGAAGACTACTTAATAGGATGTGATATTAATTGAAGACTCTAGCTGTATTTTGTGGATCAAGTAAAGGAGCATCTAATGTCTATTTAGAAGCTGCAAAAAAACTGGGTAAAGAACTGGCTAAACGTCATATTACACTGGTATATGGGGGAGCATGTGTAGGAATTATGGGGGCAGTTGCAGATTCCGTTTTGGAAGCTGGTGGAAAAGTAATTGGAGTAATGCCTAGTTTTCTAGAAAAAAGAGAAATCTCCCATAAGAACTTAACCGAACTAATTGTAGTGGACTCCATGCATGAAAGAAAAGCAAAAATGGCAGAACTTGCCGATGGTTTTATAGCCTTGCCAGGTGGGCCAGGAACATTAGAAGAGTTCTTTGAGATTTTTACCTGGGCTCAGTTAGGACTTCATCATAAACCTTGTGGACTGTTAAATATTAATCATTATTATGATCCTCTTGTTGCTTTATTTAATCATATGTCAGATGAACAGTTCCTGCATGAAAAATACCGTTCTATGGCGCTGGTAGATGTAGAACCAAATGGCCTACTTGATCAATTTAATACATATGAACCACCAACCGTAAAATCTTTTATTACTGAAAAACAAACCTGATTATTCAAAAAACAACAGGCCCGCACTCTTCTGCCCCTTAAGTTGAAGAAGTAAAAATCCTGTACATATCCAACAGGATTTTTATCAAACTTTATTCAAAATCCACAAAAAGTCCCTATCTACATAGATAGGGACTTTTATTATTTTGATTTAGCAAACTACGATTCTTTTGGTTTTTTGAAGAGCTGCCTAAATATCCAAAAATGATAATGGGCACTTGGTTTACTTTCCTGTTTGTCAATTCACTTCATATTATAAGAACAATTGTAAGAAATCTTTTTAGTCATTACAAACTCATTTCACCTTAGTAAATATAACCTATTATATGACCTGTTTTATTCTACAAGAATCGAAATTGCACTATACACTAATAACAAAGCCATAATTAGATTAAACTGACTTCTATACTTTTTTAGGAACCTTTGAAACAGCGAACCAAACACACTCCAGCTCATAGTACTAAGAAAACCAACAAAAGCTAGAAAAAATGAAAAAAATAGTAAGCTGAAATTTGAAGTATGATATGGAATGATAAAGGTTGATACTGCTGTTATGCCATATAAAATACCTTTCGGATTTACGAATTGTAAAAGCATAGCTGAAAGAAAACGGTTATTTTTATCCCCATCATCGTCTTTAGTATTATTTTTACTACTTATTATTTTGATAGCCAGATACAACATATAGATTGCAGCTAGGAACGTCATAATAAATTCAATTTTCGGAATGAAATTTTTAAGCAAAAGATTAAAATAACTGGACAATATCATGATTACAAAGAAACCTGCACCTACTCCTAAACAAAATCCAAGTGTCTTTTTAAAGCCGTATTTGTTAGCGAATAACATTGCCATAATATTATTA
>NZ_JBFUIB010000349.1:0-4029 GCF_056402095.1 Peribacillus sp. P4_C12 | reverse complement strand
TTCAAATATCGTATAAAAAAATGCTAACATGGTAAGATCAATAATAAAAATAGTAAATTTTTATATACTTATAAATATTGGTTATAGAAGGGAGTACTTAAAGAAAGGGGGAATTATCAAGTAACGTATTTGTTCAAAGCGGGAATATTATTTGTATTATAATTTATATTGAATATTCAATATAAATTTATGTAAAAGAGGCTCTACCAAAGGTTTTACTTTTGGTAGGGCCTCTTTTTTTTAAATAACCTAATGTTTATTCTGGATCAAAATAAAAAACTCTTATTTATCGTAAAACGTTGGATCGTTTTGTAGAGTTTGCAAAATTTGATTAGTTAATAATGACGTATCTTCGGTGTTTTTCCATATCGCTGAAATGGAACTAGTTAATTCAGTGTTATCGATGTCTAAAGCTTTAACGTTACTTGTCCCTAACAAACCAATCATATCTTTGGGCATGAGAGCAACGCCAAGGTTATTAGAGACCAAATTAGCTATAGTTAATAATTCCGATCCTTTACATAATTCTTTCGGAGAAAATCCAGCAGTTAAACAAGCCTTTTCCAATAGAAATTGAAGGGAGTGTGCTTGAACAGCATCATAATGAATGAAAGATTCATCCTTTGCTTCGTATAAGTGTATAGAATCCTTTTGAGCTAGTGGATGAACTGTTGAAACCACTAATTGTAATGGAAACCTTTTGAATTCAATCATGTTCAATCCTTCATGGGCAATTATGTTATTGTGAATGGGAGTTCGGATAAACCCGATGTGATAATTTTGTTGATTAACTAGTTTGACAGCCCTTGATGATGTTGTTTCATGTAGATAAAATTCAACATCAGGATATTCCCCTAGAAACTTTTTTAATAGCTTTGGGATATAAATGCTAGCTGCAGAGGGTACGGTAGCGATTTCTATTTTAGGTTTGGGGATAATCTTGTTTTCAATTATGTAATTGATCGTTTTCTCAATATCATCGAAGGAAGGAGCGAGTTTTTTATAGATGTACTCTCCCTCCTCTGTTAATGTGATTTTTCTTGTTGTTCGATTTAAAAGTTTAAAACCTAGTTGTTTTTCAAGGGAAGAGATTTGTTGACTTAGCCCGGGTTGGGAAATATGCAGGGTTTTGGATGCCTCACTGAAACTAAGATGGTTAGAAATCTCTATAAAATAGCGTAGAGATAGAAAATTCATATGATCACTCACTTCAGTTGGATTTCAAGAATCACTGCCAAAAAGGTAATTTTTATAATGAACACTTATAAGTTTATAACAATAATATATTTCTAATATAGAAGAGTCAATATTATCCTTTAATAAAGGGTGGAGCTGTATAATTAGGGATTTCCACTCACAAATGATTGAATTTTCTAATTTATTCGCAGTATTTTGACCCATTTACGCCTTGTTTTTTGCTGATTTTGTAAGAAATAATAATTTATTCCTAGAGATTTTTCAGTACTAAGGTCTAACTGGAAAATGCAGGGGAATCAAGGTGGTCGGTAGAATATTAACAATATCATCTATTAAAAGGTGATAAAAATGCAAAAGGAGGATTTTAATGAAAAAATTATACAGTGGCTTTTTATTAGTTAGTATCTTGATGCTTATCGGAATCATGACAGCATGTAGTGGCAGTAAAGAAGGTGTCTCCGGCGGTGGAAGCCAAAACTTAAGTTTATTGACTGGCGGAACTGGTGGTACATATTATCCACTTGGTGGACAAATTGGAAATATCATTTCTGATAACACAAAGGCGAATATAACACCCCAAACATCCGGTGCTTCAGCTGAAAACATGGAAACCTTGAGAGTGGGAGAAGCTGAAATTGCTTTCTCGCAAACAGATATCGGAGCATATGCAATTGAAGGTAAAGAAATGTTTGAAGGAAAACCAATTGATAATATCCAAGCAATCAGCTCTTTATATCCGGAAACAGTACAACTTGTAACGACAGCTAAAAGTGGAATTAAATCAGTTAGTGATCTAAAAGGGAAAAAAGTATCAGTGGGCGCACCTGGATCAGGAGCATACATTAATGCCATGCAAATTCTAGAAATTCATGGATTATCAGACAAAGATATTAAAGCACAAAACCTATCTTTTGATGAGTCAACTGACGGGATCCAGGCAGGTAATATTGACGCAGCATTTATAACTGCAGGTACACCAACTGGTGCGGTTGAAGCGTTATCTGTACAAAATGATATTGTCATTATTCCAATGGCAGACGACAAAGTTCAAGCATTGGTTGACAAATATCCATACTATGCAGAGGATACCATTCCTAGTGGCACTTATAAAATAAAATCTGACATTAAAACGGTGGCTGTTAAAGCAATGTTAGTTGTATCAAAGGATCTTGATGAAGAATTAGTATATGAAATGACAAAAGCTATCTATGAAAATACAGACAAAATCACACATGCAAAAGGGAAGTTCATTACACCTGAAACGGCACTTGAAGGATTAGGGGATATGGAGCTTCATCCTGGGGCAGCTAAATACTTTAAAGAAAAAGGTGTTACTCAGTAAACACTATAATGGTCGGTAGTACGCTATATGTGTTCTATCGACTTTTGTTTTCTAGAAAAAAGATTCCTAATTTTGAAAGGGGTATCTATGAGAGTGAAGAAATTTACGATTTATTGTATACCTCTACTATTGTTTAGCGCTTGTCTATTCTTCTTTCCATATAAACAAGTCATTGCTTTTTCTTACCAGGATCAAGAGGAATTACTAGCATATTTACCGTTGAAAAAAGAAAAAACCGTTCAAATAAAGTATACACACTCTATTCACCTATCAGAAGTACTCGAAACATATCACTTATCCGACAAGAAAATGAAACTAACCGAGCTTGCATATAAAGATTTTGCAGTTGGTATGCCTTCTAATGCAGAAGGTGAGGAAGTATTTGAAGAGAAAGATGGCATTTATTATATAAAAAATATGAATCGCCAATTTGCATATATCGATTTAAGAATAGGGAAAGTTAGAGCAAATCATCGGTTAATTTATAAGGGGTGTACATACACAATTTCAAGTTTTATTAAGCCAGGCACATGGATCAGAATTTCTCCAAAAAAAATCTCATTTTGGGAACAATTGAATGGAGTGAATATAAATGGCTGATGATAACGAAATAGCGAAGTATTTAACGGAAGAAGAACAACAGGAACTATTAGAAAAATACGATCCTGAAGCGGGAACAAGGAAATTAACAGGTATTTTGGGTTACATTGCTTTTATCGGTCTCTTAGCCTTTTCATTATTTCAATTATATACGGCTGTTTTTGGTGTTTTTACAGCACAAATTCAAAGGACGATACATTTAGGTTTTGCACTTTCTTTAATTTTTTTACTATTCCCCGCAAACCGCAAGAATCGTCAAAAGGGAAAGTTCCAAATTGCCTGGTACGATATTATTTTAGCTGTTCTTAGTATTGGAGTAGGCGCTTATTGGCCATTATTTTTCGAGGATCTCGTTATGAATGTTGGTCGTTTAGGCACTTTGGATTTTGCAGTTGGTTTAGTAGCGATTCTACTTGTACTTGAGGCTACTAGGCGTGCAGTAGGTCTTCCCATTATGGTTATTGCCATAGTATTTGTTCTCTATGGACTTTTTGGCCAATATATGCCTGGGTTCTTATCACATCGTGGGTTAACCTTTGAGCGTATGGTACAAACGATGTTTTTCTCTACGGAGGGGATATTAGGCACACCTTTAGCGATTTCATCTACATTTATCTTCCTGTTTTTATTGTTTGGTTCTTTCCTTATTCGAACAGGGGTTGGTCAATATTTTAATGATCTTTCAACAGCGATTGCTGGTAGAAGAATAGGAGGGCCTGCAAAGGTTGCAATTTTTTCAAGTGCTCTTCAAGGAACGATAAGCGGAAGCTCTGTAGCTAATGTTGTTACTTCAGGAGCATTCACGATTCCGATGATGAAAAACCTTGGATATAAAAAGGAATTTGCTGGTGCAGTAGAGGCAGCTGCTTCAACAGGTGGTCAATTAATGC
>NZ_JBFUIB010000348.1:0-4045 GCF_056402095.1 Peribacillus sp. P4_C12 | reverse complement strand
TGATATTCCGTTGAAGCAGCGTCATACTCACTCTTAAACGAATGATATTGCGAAGGTGTATACAATTTTTCGATACGTGGATCTGAAACGAGTTCAGGATAGAATCCAAGCATATTAGCAAAAGTTGTTGACGTCACGGACATTCCGGATACCCCAGCAAGTTTCACGACATCTTCATATGCATATCCACTCGGACTCACAGTTCGGGAAAATCCTAGACGCTGAGTAGCTGAAATATGGGATGTTCCATCTTGTCCGAATGCCATTGACGGGAAGAAGTAATGTGAAAACGCAGGTATTCCCATTTCATGAGCCGCATTAATCACATAATCTTGGTGATCATTTGGAAGTCTCACATAGGTTTTCAAAAGGTCTACATCTAGGGATCGGGCTCTTTCTACTTCCCGTTTAACCGCATCTAAAGAAGTTGTAGGTCTCATATTRCTATAGTAAACGCGTGAACCCTCGATGGGCTCACTCGATGCAAAATAACGTGGAGCTACCCGATTTCCAGATTCAATCGCTTCACGATCCTCGATCGCACCATACGCATAATCTCCCATTGAAACAGTACTTGTGACCCCAAAGGAGAGTAATTGACGTCCTTGTCTAGAACCGTAATTAGACTGAAACGCCTGCTGGTGAATATGTGCATCCCACAATCCTGGAATAACGGTAAGTTCGCTCGCATCGATCACCTTTCCGTTATGTTCTTTTTTATGTGGTTGGATATCGACAATTCGGTTACCTTGTAACGTAATATCAACATTTTCTTTAAGTTCGGTACTTACTCCATCCCATAATCCCCCAACATGAATCACATTCTTTCCACTTGGAAGCTTAGGCTGCCATTTCATAGTAAAAGGTACTTTTTGTGATTGACCTCCATTTATGGAAACAAGTTTCAAATCTCCTTTTGATAGGTACATCAATGTGTTTGAATCCCCACTCCAGCTAGGTGAATCTGCAATCTCATCTGAAATGAGTCGAGGCTCTCCTTTTGGCTGTCCATTTTCATCAACCGCCATCACCCAAAGCTGACTTTCAATAATAAAGGCCATCTGTTTTCCATCTGGCGACCATACGGGTCCCGAGTTATTTCGGTTACTCAATGATTTGAAAGGAATCGGATCAACGAAGTTTTTCGTCCCTGTTTCCGTATTAACGACATAAATTTGGTTTGTTCCTTCACGGAATCGCTTTGAATACGTTTTAATCGCAGCTAATGCAATGGTTTTACTATCAGGTCCCCATGTAGGAGGTCCAGGTAAGTTTAGGCTTTCTATTACTTGTTTTGTCTCTCCCTTACTAACATTGACCGTATAAGTTTTGCCATTTTCATCTTGATAAGCTATCTTCTCTCCATCCGGAGACCATGCAGCAGCAAATTCAGCGCTGTCGGATTTTGTTAATCGTTGTTCCTTACCTGAAGCCACATTTAAAAGATAGATATCTTCTGTCCCTTCTTTATCAGATGAATAAGCAATCTGCTTTCCATCTGGAGACCATGTTGGATCAAGCTCCATATAAGAGTCATCTGTCAATTGACGAGGCTTTCCCTTGCCAACGTCTAATAACCAAAGATCATTAAGAGCAACAGAAACGACTTGCTTTCCATTCGGTGATAGTTTAGGTGCAACAATTCCTTTTACATACTTCTGTTTCTTGGAATCAAAATCATGTTCTCTCGATTGATACTCTTGTAGGTTTAAAGAAATGTCTGCACGAAAAGGAATGGTTTTTGCCTTTTCCTGATCTAGCTTTCTTGTTTTAATGTGACCACCAGCAGTGTAAGCGATTTCATTTGTTGACAGCCATTCAACAGGAAAAGGGAATACATCTTCATTGCTTGTCACCTGTTTTCCTGAGATCTTTAAGTTACTTTGTAGTCCATCTTTCACAACATAGGCAATGTCTTTGCCTTCTAGTGACCATGATGGATTCGATATTGTCCCCGAATCTTCTGTTATAACTGTACGAATATTTCTAGATACATCAACGGCTTTGATTTGTTTGCCATCTATATAAGCAATTTCACTGCCATCTGGTGACCATGTTGGCTGAAACTCTTCAGTCGTTGTATTAGTCCAAGCCTTAATTTCATTCGTTGCTAAATCTAATACCCAAATATCATAACCTCCTCCACGATCCGACGAAAAAGCAATTTTAGATCCATCAGGAGAGTAAGATGGTTCACGATCGTCATAGTTACCAAAAGTAATTTGGCGCATATCAGACCCATCAGGGTTCATGGACCAAATATGGTAATTTCCTCCTTGATAGGATTGGAACGCAATTCGTTTTCCATCTGGTGACCAATCTGGAGAGGAAGGATCGACATATGTATCAGTAATTTTTTTGGCAGTCCCACCTGTCATGGGTAGTGTCCATAAAACTCCCTGTACATCCATCACAAGTTGACTATGATCTGGGGAAACAGCAACAGCAATATTAGTTCCCTCCGTTATCGTTACAATATCAGAACCATTTTCTGCATTTACTTTAGATGAAATACCTGTCAATATATCCTGTCCAATGAACAAAATAGGGATCAACATTAAAATAGTCCATCTGAAAATGTTTTTTCGTTTCATAAAGCAACTCCTCATACTTTCATTTAAATTAACTAAACATTACTATACTAGTTTCAATATAAATATGATGTTAAGCGAAACTATCAGTTGAGGCTTTCCTCCTTTCTTAATTAATCATCACATTTTCATCATTCTACTAGTTATAGAATATTTAGAATATTCATATATTTAATACTATTTTAATTTATATGGTAATTCAAGGAATTTATTTTTTCCGTTAAGAACGTCATTTTTTGAGCTGAAAACATACGGAAAGGAATGGTTTTTGAGATAAGTTAAAATAACCATGAAAATTTACTGTCATTTTAGGAGATATTTTAAGTGCTATTTTGCACATTCAACTATAAAACCCAGCTACCTTCATAAGAGATTAGTTGGGTTTCTTCATTTTTACTGTTTTTCTAAATAGCGATAAATGGTTGTTCGAGATACGCCCCATTTTTCCGCCACATCTTTAATTGATGTACCATTTTCAATGAGCGATTTCATCATTTCAATATCTTTCGCTTCTAGTTTCTCCGGACGTCCCCCAAGACGACCACGCGCTCTAGCTGCAGCTCGTCCGGCAGCCGAACGTTCCTCAATTAAATTACGTTCAAATTCCGCAAATGCCGCAAACAGATGAAACATCAATTGGCCTGTGGCATTACTTTTGTCCATTGTTAAATTTTCTTGTAGACTGTGGAAGCTCACACCACGYTCATTTAAGTTTTTCACAATTTGAATTAAATCTTGCATATTGCGTCCTAATCGATCCAATCGCCAAACAACAATCTTATCTCCTTCACGTGCATACTGGGGTACAGACAACATTTTGACGTAAAACCCACGTTAAGACATTTTTTGATAGATAAATAAAAAAACTGCACCTCCAATTGTTAGTTGTGTCTAACAATTGGGGTGCAGTTCAACGTTAAGGAATCGACTTTTTTTATTTACAATCACTCCACACACATTGTTTCAATTTCTTGAATATACTTGCTTTAATGAAGGAGTGAGACAATTGTATGGACTTAAATGATAATTATATTATTATTCTTCTCAGAGAAATCTCAAATTTATTATTTAGTGGCAATCTAACGGAAACTTTGGTTTTTGCAGCCCTGATCAGGACTGTAACTAACGAAAGAATGGCAAGATATTTTTTCATTTTATTAATAATTATCTTACGAATCATAAATTCGAGTGAGAATCTTGTAGCAACAAATGAGTCAACTAACGATACCGCAGCTACCTCTTCTAAAAAAACTTTATAATCTCAATAGAGTAAAGCTTATTGGTACATAATCAAAYTAGCATTAAATTAAGACTTGTATCAAACTGCTTATCGTTGTAAATCAGCATTTTCCTGACTCTACCCCTTCTAGAACTAACGCACCCGTTAGTTTAAGTGTAATTCTTCACAAACATTGCTGCTAATTTATATAATTACAAACGCTACACTGTTAGTA
>NZ_JBFUIB010000347.1:0-4047 GCF_056402095.1 Peribacillus sp. P4_C12 | reverse complement strand
CCCCTAATCATTTATTACTATTGGTATTATTGTTTAACTCTAAGCCTAACAAGMGAATTAAGTAACAGATGAAATTTAGGGGGGATTGTCTTGTGGATAAACAAACCATTTTTTAAGTATGCATGTGGAATTATCTTAATAAATTTTAATTATTTTTTTGCTAGGTAAGATTGATTATATTCTTTTGCCGATTCAAAAAATCATTACAGCAATGTTTTTCTCAATCATTGTGGCTGGACTATTATACTATATATTACGACCTGTCGTTAACTTTTTAACTAAATTTATACCAAGGACAGTCAGCATTTTCATTGTCTTCTTGGTTATATTTGGAATAACGGGGACAGGCAGTTACTTTGGAAGTCCTGTAGTCATGGATCAATTCCAAAAATTATCTGCTAACCTTCCAAGCAAAGTCAAGGAATTCTCTATGGAATCGGAAGTCATGATAGAACAAAATGATTTTGGTATGGTTAATATAAAAGACTTGAAAGCAAATGGCATATCCCATTTTAAAAATTATTCTGAAAAACTTATAGAAAATGTTAATACCATATTCTCTGCGATTATAAGTGTTCTAACTGTACTGGTTATTACACCATTTATCTTATTTTATTTCTTAAAGGATGGAGATAAGCTAAGACCGTTTTTATTAAAGTATATACCGACTGAAGTTGAACCAGAAGGGAACGCGATTTTAAAAGATGTAGATAAAACCCTTTCAACTTATATCATCGGCAAATTCATCGTTTCATTCGTAATAGGGGCTTTTATGTATGTGGGGTACCTAATTATTGGACTCGATTATGCACTCGTATTAGCCCTTTTCGCAATGATTTTTACCGTTGTACCCTTTCTAGGTCCATTAATCAGAGTTATTCCAGCCCTTTTCATAGCCTTACAGCAAGATGTAGGATTGGCTGTAAAAGTACTCATTGTCCTTACTGTCGTTCAACAAGCAGAAGGCCACCTCGTTACTCCGAATATTATTGGGAAACGACTTAATATTCACCCATTAACCATTATCTTATTGCTACTTGGTGCCGGTTCAATAAACGGATTCATTGGAATTCTTATAGCCATCCCTGCTTATTCTGTGGTTAAAACGATTATAGGAAACTTCAGAAAGTTTTATAGGTTAAGGAAGATGAATACATAATTAACAGATTTGCTATCTGATCAACTTTTCCAACTGATAAAACAAAAAGTTACGTATACATAAAGCAGATAGGCATCCTTTTTATTTTATTAGGGTAATTTAATATAACTTCATTAATTACTCATGAATTTCCACAACCCTATAGGAGTTTACTAAAAAAACGCTGATTGAATTTTTCAGCGTTTTTTTATAAATTTTCTAACCAATTGTTTGATAAATGCTTTGACACTGTTTTTCTTTTTAACTTGATTGAACTGCTTCTTCTTCTCAATATAAATCTCTTCTTTATTTATGGCATTTTTTTCTGCTAGTACTAGGCCTAATTCGGAGTTATGGTCTTTGTTTAGGACAATTTTGTAAGGAATATTATGTCGATTAGCTAATTTAATATATTTCCCTAGGTATTGATAGTCCATTTGACCATTTAAAAACAAATTTGACAGTGGAAATTGCTTCATCATTTCCTCAATCTCTGGATATACATTTAGTTCAAATACTTGAGGTTTTTTTAGGACGACAATAACGCGCTCTCGTAATGTGCCAAGGAATTCCCTTCGTTCACCAGGTTTTATTTCTTTTGGACCGTACATCCCTTGTTCAAGGTAGTCCTCTACTTTTAAGCGTGACAATCTTTTCCCACCTCCGGTTTCACTTCAATAATGTATGTAATGTGACCACAAACAGTGCCCTTCTTTCTTTTTAGTAATTTTGCAACGATAAAATCCGATTTGAGTAAATCCTTCTTATTTTAAGTTTACCTTTCCTTTGAAAAAATGTCACTTTAGCTTCACTTCGTGCATAGGATAGTATATGCGTGAATATGCAGGTACTTAAATAAAGGACGGGGAAAACATGAAAAAATTTATTGTATTTGTATTAATGTTCTTTTTTTGTTTTGGTGGATACAGTAATTCTTCAGATGCAGCATCAAAACAACTGATTATCATCAATAAGTCCAATAATCAGCTTGCCTACTATGAAAATAATAAATTAGTGAGGGTATTTATCGTAGCGACTGGAAAAAAATCCTCCTACACTCCTGAAGGAAAGTTTAAGGTAGTTACAAAGATTGTCAATCGCCCCTATTATAAAGGCAAAATTAGAGGAGGAGATCCAAAAAATCCTCTAGGCAATCGATGGTTGGGGATTAATGCACGAAATACACCAGGAAATACGTATGCAATACATGGAAATAATGATTCAAATTCCATTGGAAAATATATAAGTGCCGGCTGTGTTCGTATGTATAATGAAGATGTAAAGTGGTTATATGGTAAGGTTAATATGAACACAACCGTCATAATTACCAGTTCCAGTAAATCATTTGCTTCCATAGCGGCTACAAATGGATATAAGGTTAGCGGATCAGAGAGTATCCCAGTGGGGAATACAATTTCAATTTTAAAGAAAGGAAGCAACGGACCACAAGTACGTGAACTTCAAAAAGGATTAACAACTCTTGGATATAGTACAAAGGGGATAGATGGGGTATTTGGAAATAATACAGAAATATCTGTAAAGAAATTCCAGAAGAATAACAAACTAACACCTGATGGGATAGTTGGACCAAAAACGAAGAAAGCCCTTGGAATTAAATAATCGATCAATGATATCATCTGTTATTGATGATATCTTTTTTTCGGCTAGATTTTAGTCTAAAATGTAACAATTATTACATTCTCATACATTTCGGTGCCTTTTTCCCACCTTCACTTGTAAAATTTATGTTATAATTTATACATAAACAGCTAATCATAACCGCATTGTCTTTCATTACATACAAGGAGGGAATACAAATGTACGATGAACTACTCATAAATATACTTAAAGTAACTTTTGTTGCCGGTACTATATCAATGTTTGTGATTTTAGGATTCGTTAAAGGGCGCCATTTTTAATTTTTTTCCCACTTCTTAATATGAACTTCATTGCCTGATTACTTTATATTTCTTTTTATAATGGTAATCAGGTTAATTTTCCCACAGAAAAGAAGCATATCCTCTAGGCATGCTTTACTTTACCAGTTATCCGTTTTATCTAATAATTGATCAATATCAAATGTATAGAGATTGAATGGAACTGACTCTTCGGCAATCTCTTCTGTAGCTAGCAACAATTGGTCGATATCTATAATAGCCAAAACAGTCTGCCTCCCTTTTAGTTTAAGTAACTTTTACCCTCATTTTTAATATATTAAACATTACGTTCAAAAGATATTTTATTTGAGGGTATCTTTACCTATTTCTACATTTGAGATTTATTTAAGGGCAATGAACTTGTTTCATCTACTCCTTGTGAAGAAAGCGTATGTATCAATTTAACAAGCTTATATAACGTTCCACTACAGATAGTTACTCCAGGTAAATTATGGAAAATTGATTTTTTATTAATATGGTAATTGTCTTTCTCTGGAGAATATACAACAATTTTCTTATTTAAGGACAAAGCATATCCAAGCTCATAAAGATTTCCTTTACCTGCAGTAAGAAAAATTAGCATAAAATCTGCATCCTCAATCCCCTTTTTTTCGTACTCCCCTATACTATCTATAACTCCTTGTTTATCGTCGTTCTCGATTAAATTCGAGTCATTTACACATGTAAATCCCTTGGCATTCAATTTTTTTATCAACGATCTAACTTGCTTCAAATTTTTTTCGTCTGATGCTATATAATATTTCATTCATATACCTCCAAATCTTTAACTATTGATACTTTTTACCTAGATTACCTTTACTATACATATTCGTTATAGAGAACGCAATATCCTTTCCAAAAAAATATTAATTTTAATAAATAAGGATTATTTCTTTAAATACTTGTTTTTCTTATTTTATTTAATTTTTTTAAAAAAAGCCATCATTCCTCTATAGGTAATGATGGTTTTGT
>NZ_JBFUIB010000346.1:0-4051 GCF_056402095.1 Peribacillus sp. P4_C12 | reverse complement strand
CTATTTCTCTTTCTTTTTCAATGTCGCTTTGTAATTGCTGATTCGCTTTCTGTAAATCAAGCATAGTTTGTTGTAAATTAAGTGACATATCATTTAAACTATTGGATAATTCCCCTAATTCATCATTGGAACGAACCTCAATTTTTTCGGAAAAATCCAAGTTCGCCATCTTTTGTGCCCCTCTATTAATATAAATGAGTGGTCTTGTAATAAACCTCGAATATAAATAAGCACTTCCAACACCAATAACAACTACAATGATACTGATATAAGGAAGGAAACGTACCAAGACCTGTGAAGCTTCATTAATAGGCTGAAATGTTGCGGATACTACGAGTGTTAAGTTACCATCTTGGAATTGAATTGGCATGGCAACATCAAATGAATTGGAAAGGTAATTTGAATTTCTTAATGGCTTTGTATTATCGAATTTTACACCAGGTAATGCTTGAGTACTACCTTGAATAAAAGATAAAAAAGGAGAATAAATTATTGCTCCTTCATTATTTTGAAGGTAGATCATTGCGTTATTTTTTTGAGCGTATTCATCAAAAAGTGGTATTGCATTTTGAAAAGAAAGATCCTTAGATTTATCAATTATTTCTTCTATTCCTGTTTGAAGCTGGTCTGTTTTATACTGCTCATAAAATGTAGGGAGAAAGAAGTATAAAGTTAAATAGATCAGGACTGCAAAGGCTAACAAAATAAGGGATGTAACCAAAAAGAGTTTATAGGTAATCTTCTTCATCTTCATGATTTTTAATATCTTATTCATCGATTTTGTAACCAATTCCCTTTACTGTTTTAATGTAGGGTATTTCTAATTTTTTTCGTATGTTTTTAATATGTGTATCGATAATTCGTGTTTCTCCGTAGTACTCGTATCCCCAAACTTTTTCTACGATGCTTTCTCTTGTGAGTACTTTTTTCTCATTTTGAAGGAGTAGTTGCAGCATCTCAAATTCTTTTGTTGTTAAAGGTATTTCAACTTTATTTACATATACTTTATATGCATCACAATCGACATGAATTTCTTTAAAAACTAAATGATTAGCTGTACTTTGATCATAGCTTCTCCTCAGTACTGCTTCGACTCGTCTAATCAAAACATGAAAAGAAAAAGGTTTAGTTATATAATCATCGATTCCAAGATCAAAACCTTTCATTTGATCTTGTTCTTCTTCTAAAGCGGTTAGCATAATAATTGGTACATTTGACTGGTTTCGAATCATTTTGGCAACTTCAAATCCGTTAAGGTTTGGCATCATCACATCCAAAAGAATTAAATCAAAGGATTGCTTATTATATTGTTTCATTCCCTCTAATCCATCTGATGCAACTTCAACTGTATAGTGTTGTGTCATTAAAAATTGTTTAATTAATTCCTGAATCTCTTGATCATCCTCTACTACAAGAATATGATAGTTCCTCATGGTATCACCTCTTGTATCATTATAACCGTGTTATATGGAGTTAATGTGGAGAAGCATTCGATATTATACATAGAATAAATAAGGAGACTTAATAGGAAAACTATATTTATTTTTTACCAGCTAAATTCTTTCTTTATTAAATGCAAAACTGCTGTTGATGGCTCATCATTAAGATGAGAGTCGAATAAAAGTAGAAAAAATCAGCACCGTATTTAACTAAAGCACTCAATTGTTAATTGGAGAATGCAAAACAAGTTAGTTAATATTAATGAAGAAACTAGGTTCTTAACTCCATCACCACCATAGAAAGGATATGTTTCTTTTCTAGTATTCATCAGTATTATAAGGATGGATGAAGCCAGTACAGAAATCCCCTCTCTTTTTTTAACTAACGGGTGCAAGAGTTTAATAAGTTGCTGCTGATGATCCCTTTCTTATCGAGCTAAAGGGGCAGAAAATTAATTTCATCAAATAACCATTGATTTTAATTGCTGGTTAATATAAAATAATTCAAAATAATCTAATTTTAAAAATTCTATGAAGAGAAAGAGTACGTTATAGTTTCTGTTCCAAAGAGAGCTGGTGTTTTGCTGAAAGCCAGTGTCCAGATAATAACCGAAAATCATCTCTGAGAAGTAAAGCCGAATGTATTAGTAAGCTTTATCGGTTTCCTCCGTTACAAGGAACAACGTATGATTGTACGTTTGTAAGGGTAGTAAAGTGCTTTCGAAGCATTTTATTAAACAAGAGTGGTACCGCGAGTTAATATCTCGTCTCTTAATGAGACGGGATTTTTTGTTTTTTAATCCTTTTTAAATCAATGAAAATAAATGTAAAGAGGTGAAGGTGTAATGAAGACACTATTATTCGTAACAGATTTATACTATGAAGCAAAAGGAAGAAATTATTATGAGGAGGATTTGTTCCTTACTTCGAAGCTTAGAGAAGATTTTCAGGTGGTCATTTGTCATCCTGAAGATACCGAAACGTTTGAAAAAGATTTTGACTTAATTGTATTTCGAAATGCTGGTCCAGTAGCGAATTTTAAGGATAAGTATCAAGCATTCCGAAATAGAGTAGTTTCTGGTTATTTGAAAACATACAATTCATTTAACGGAAAGGCTGATATGAACGGGAAGGAATATTTAATTGAATTAACGAATGCTAAATTTCCTGTTATTCCAACTATCGATACTCTTGATTCTTTAGATAAACTCCCTAATGTAAAAACGTATATTGTAAAGCCGAAAGATGGTGCAGATTCTATCGGTATGGAATTTGTCACGAAAGATGAATTGAGAGATAAAGTTGATTCAGAATCAAAAAAAACATTGGTACAACCATTTATCAACTTTGAGTATGAGGTTTCATTTTATTTTATCGATAAAGAATTTCAGTATGCTCTTTATGCACCAGATAAAGAGCAAAGATGGGAATTAAAAGAATATGTGCCTACTGAAGAAGATTTAACTTTTGCTAACCGATTTATTGAATGGAATAATCTTGATTGGGGGATTCAACGAGTTGATGCTTGTCGGAATGAACAAGGTGAACTTTTATTAGTTGAATTAGAAGATTTAAATCCCTATCTTTCCTTATTAGAATTATCTGATGTAACACGTCAGAACTTTGTAGAAGCAATGAAAAAATCATTACAGAAAGCTCTTCAAGCTTAAATCAAGATGTTTTACCAAGGGACCTTATTAATATGGTCCTTTTTTCTTTGTGAAAAATCAACAGCATGTTATAACAGGTTTTTAAATCTCTTATTCCACTACTGAGTGTTTTCGTATAAAAGCACTTTATGGAGGCGTTCAAATATGTGGCAAGAGTATAAGGTTGTTTTTCCGGATTATCAAATCAGAGCAAATGACACTGTTTTATGTTATGAAGGGCAGATTTTTCCCCTGATGTCCCTGATAAAATTACATAACTCTGAAAAGTATCCGTGAAACACGTTTTGCTTAGGGGAGGGGTCTCGGAGTCATTTATTTATAAGTTCAGTCGAGTATATTTTTTAATTCATACTTGACATATATGTTTAATATAATTTAGTATAAACTTAAATATTCATACTAATAAAATGTGCTGACTAGATTACTAGAGGCTCTCTATTCAAGATGAAGTGTATCTTGGACAGAGGGCCTCTTTTGGCTATAGAAATCAACGGTATGGAAGGAGGTGGAACAGGAAGAAAACGCGTTTTACAACTAAAATTAACGGTATAATTCTTTGTTTTATACCACTATTCAACGAAATGATTTGATTATAAAAGGAGGCTACATCTTGGGGGAATTATTACGTAATGCTCTAAATAATAAAAAGGTTTTCCTGATAAACAAGTTAATAAATGAAGGGATTTATAAGAAAAATAACACTCATTTATTTGAAATGACTATATCTGATTTACAGGAAGAATATAATAAAATTAGTGATAAAAAAAGATGAGCGTTTGAAGCATTAAACGTATTCCGATAATAACCCAGAGTAAGATCATCTAATTTTAGTTAGTTTTAAAGATTATGGGGATATCTACCTTTTGAATTTCAGGTAATTTAGTGGAGTATTTTTTCTTAGGAGTTGTTTGTTTACATGAATTTACTTTGTAAAACTTATTC
>NZ_JBFUIB010000345.1:0-4057 GCF_056402095.1 Peribacillus sp. P4_C12 | reverse complement strand
CGATACATACACGTCATGAAAAGCTTACAGCTATGATTATTACAAAGAAAAGCGAAGAACTTAAACAGGCAATTCATGCTAAGTTAGTTCGCGGTATTACAAGGATACCTGCAAAAGGAGCATTTACAAACGAAAGTAAGGAAATGCTGTTGATAGTCATTACAAGGTATGAACTGTATGATCTGGAACGGATCATTAAAGAAGTTGATCCACATGCTTTTACCAATATCATCGAAACTTCTGGAATTGTTGGTACTTTCCGAAGGGAATAAGAATATTAACAAAAAGTTTAAGGCCATTACACTTCTATGACAAATGGAGTTAGGGCGGTGTTTTACGTTTATTGCCAGTACAAATCGGCTAATTTTAATAATGTAGCGCCAATATTAAATCTTAATGAGGAGTGATAGTAATGGCTAACAAAGAAAAAATGAGTAGAGAAGAAGCAGGACGTAAAGGCGGCGAAGCCACCTCGAAAAATCACGATAGAGATTTTTACCAGGAGATTGGACAAAAAGGCGGCGAAGCTACATCGGACAACCATGATAAAGAATTTTATCAAGAGATTGGACAAAAGGGAGGAGAGGCTACTTCCGATTCTCATGGAAAGGATTTTTATAAAGAAATCGGTGAAAAAGGTGGAAAAGCACGAAACAATTACTAATAAAATAAGTAAAAGCCTCCAGAATCCTGGAGGCTTTTACTTATTTTGGATGGTTTTCCAGTTCCTCTTGAAGTTCGCGTAATTGTTCTTTTTCAGCCTCATTCGTATTGGCAAAAGCCGATGAAAGAGCATTTTTAGCGATTTCCTCAGTTTTTTGCTGGTCACCATCATGCTCAGAGTGGAGAGCTTCTTCAACAAATTCTCTAGCTTTCTGGAATAATTTGTTTCCCATTAGAAGCCACCATAGCTTTGTTCTGACATAATTCTCAATCTGTCTTTTTCAGCTTCTGCAAACGTAGTGTGATAAGGGATTCTTTCGGCATGCTTGGCAACACTTTGTTTGCCTTGCTGTACAAATCGTCTGCTTTTACCCATGCTTATCTCCTCCGATTCTGAGCGTTTGACAACATAACAGGAAGCTGTTGTCCATATTAGTTTGGCTTCAAAAAGAGATTTTATAAAGGTAAAAAATGACGGATTAGGATTTGGATTTCAAGTTGAATTTTTCCTCAAGAAATACTGCTATGCCATCTTCTTCATTTGTCAGTGTCATTGTATTTGCGACAGTTTTAACTGGGGAAATAGCATTTCCCATTGCGACACCAGTTCCAGCGTAATCAAGCATTTCCAAGTCATTATCTTCATCACCGAAAGCGATAATTCTATCTTTTGGGATGTCTAGATAGTTGGAAACACGTTGCAGACCAACCGCTTTACTTAATCCGCTCTTAATAATTTCGATGATATGAAATGGTTCTGCCCAGCGGCGATGATCAACTAATTCTGCATGAACATCAGATAAATGCTGGCGGATCTGGCCGACATGTTGACTATCTGTATGAATGAGCATCGATGTGGGTGAATCCTCAAGGAAATTACGTAAGTCACCCGTCTTCATTATCGGATTTCCTACATTGAACATGTCCATCAACTTTTCATCATGATAATGGACATATACCTCATCACGAACTTCAGCAATTATGTTGTGATATTCAAATTGATCACAAGCTTCTACAATATCTTTCGCAACACTAATATCCAGTGGTGAATGGTATACCCCCCAGCTTGTCTGTAATGGGTGATGCACGAAAGCACCATTGAAATTAACGATTGGTGTAGTCAATCCCAATTCCCGGTAATAAAGTTCACTTGAGCGAAAAGGACGCCCAGTAGCGATCATAACCTCGTGCCCATTTTCTTTTAGTTTTAGGAGTGTTTGTTTAGTCCTAGGAGAAATTGTTTTATTATCAGTAAGTAAAGTACCATCAAGATCCAATACGATTAAATGTTTCTCATTCATGTACACACCTTCTGTTCTTTTTGATTTCATTATATGCATATATTGTTAAGACTATTTTAAAGTAATTGTAAATCTTTTTCATTCTTTATGCATTCCTGTATGATATTACTATATGAAGGATTATAATATTTAAAGCATAGTACATGACTGGGAATCAGCAAAGGGACATCGAAAGATTTGTTGAGAAAGCTTCTGAAGCTTCTTTAATGAAAAAACCGACAGTATTTAAATATTCGGAGGGATTATCTTGATAATAATTGAAAAAGAAAAGATTGGACATATTCCTGTTTTACACTTAAGTGAGCAGTCGGCTTTCAATCAAGAACTGCCGCTTATTATTTTTATACATGGTTTTCAAAGTGCAAAAGAACACAATCTTCATTATGCTTATTTAATGGCTGAAAAGGGTTTTCGTGTGCTTCTTCCTGATGTAATTTATCATGGGGAGAGGGAAGTTGGATATAGTGATTCGCAATTGATGCCCCGTTTTTGGGAAATGGTATTACAGACCATCAAGGATTTAGCTTTGATTAAGGATGATTTATTAGCCAGAAAATTAATTGACTCTAAAAGAATTGGTGTAGCGGGTACCTCAATGGGAGGTATTGTGACCAACGGAGCTCTGGCGGCCTATGATTGGATTACAGTTGGAGTTAGCTTAATGGGTAATCCGTCCTATGTAGCGTATGCGGAGCTTCAAATAGAGGAGATTAAGAAAAGGAAAGTGAATTTCCCAATCACGGATGAGGAAGTAAATAAAGTGATTGAAAAGCTCAAACCATTTGACTTAAGCCTCAATCAAGACAAGCTTTCAAACAGACCGCTTCTATTTTGGCATGGTGCTAAAGATCCTGTTGTACCATATCAACATGCATATCGCTTTTATGAAGGAGTAAAAGCGGGTTATAATGAAGCACATGAAAAAATTGATTTTATCCTCGATCAGAAGGCTGGGCATAAGGTAAGTAGAGAAGGTGTGCTTCGGACTGCGGAATGGTTCGAGAAACATTTACGACCAGCTGTGCAAAAAGCTTAAGCACACATGGGAAATCTGGTATGATTCTATTAAGGACATTGTGTAAAGTCTGAATCGGACATTTATTGCCGCAACCGACTATAAACCGATTATTACAAATCGGGGAGTATTATTCATAAAAGGAGTGATTGAAGTGGATCAAGATACAAAAGACATTATTTTTGGAGCTTTAGAGCAGGTCATTGACCCGGAGCTTGGAATAGATATCGTGAATTTAGGCTTGGTGTATGATGTGGATATGGATGATGCAGGACTAACGACAGTAACGATGACATTGACTGCCATGGGTTGTCCGCTAGCTGGAACGATTGTCGATCAAGTGAAACTAGTGCTGGAAGATATTCCAGAAGTTAAAGAAACAGACGTGAAGATTGTGTGGAGTCCGCCATGGTCTAGGGATCGCATGTCCAGATATGCCAAAATCGCGTTAGGAATTAAATAATTAACAGGTAATAATTATAAAGCCAGTCAAAAAACAGTGAACCATTGTTATGGAGATACTTTTTATTGGTCTGGCTTTTTCTAATACGTCCGGTTAGGGGTGGAAAATTGAAACGTCATATAAAGGATTCATTAGACAGGCCATTAAGGGATTTAAGAATTTCTGTCATTGATCGTTGCAACTTCCGCTGTCAGTATTGTATGCCGGCTGAAATTTTCCACGAAGATTTTCAGTTCCTTCCTAAAAGTGAGCTTTTATCTTATGAAGAAATCGTAAGGATTTCTAAAATATTTGCAAGCTTAGGGGTTAAAAAACTAAGATTGACAGGCGGGGAACCGTTGCTGCGAAAAAATCTTTCTACGCTCATTTCCGAACTTGTTTCAATTGAAGGAATAGAAGATATTGGATTGACTACGAATGGTGTGTTTTTGAAAAAACACGCGGCAGATTTAAAGGCAGCTGGATTACAGCGGGTAAATATCAGCTTAGACAGCCTCGATGATGTGCTTTTTAAGCAGATGAACGGAAGAAATATCGGGACAAAGCCGGTTATGGAGGGAATAGCTGCTGCAAAAGAAGCAGGGCTTGGTGTTAAGGTAAATATGGTTGTTAAAA
>NZ_JBFUIB010000344.1:0-4068 GCF_056402095.1 Peribacillus sp. P4_C12 | reverse complement strand
AGAAAATGAGACAATCACTTCGCCAACTACCATTGTCTCATTTTCTTTTGCAAAAATTTCTATAATCTTTCCGGTAAAAGACGAAGGGATTTCCGCTGTGACTTTATCAGTCATCACTTCCGCAATTGAATCATATTTATTCACATGGTCTCCGGGCCTAACGAGCCACTTGCTGATTGTTCCTTCCGTAACACTTTCCCCTAGCTGAGGCATTTTCATTTGTTGTATTTTCAATTTTCATACCCTCCCTGCCAATAATTTAATAGGCTGCAAGATCCCGTATAGCTTTTTCTACTTTTTCAGGATTCACCATAAAAGATTTTTCCAATGGTGGAGAATATGGCATGGCTGGAACATCCGGACCGGCGAGTCTCATTATCGGTGCATCCAGATCAAAAAGACACTTTTCTGCAATTATGGCTGACACTTCACTAATAATGCTTCCTTCTTTATTATCTTCTGTAATTAATAGAACTTTTCCAGTTTTGCATGCTGCTTCAATAATGGCTTCTTGATCTAATGGATAAATGGTTCGTAAATCAAGAATATAAACAGATATCCCATCACTGGCCAATTTTTCAGCTGCCTGAAGCGCAAAATGAACACAAAGGCCGTAAGTAATCACGGTAACATCCTCACCGTAACGCTTCACATCTGCTTTGCCAATAGGTAATACATAATCATCAGTCGGTACTTCTTCTTTAATTAGGCGATAAGCACGTTTATGTTCAAAGAAAAGAACTGGGTCTTCATCGCGAATAGCTGCTTTCAATAATCCTTTCACGTCATATGGCGTGGATGGCATGACAATTTTTAGCCCTGGTTGATTGGCAAAAATAGCTTCTACGGATTGTGAATGATATAGCGCCCCATGGACTCCGCCGCCGTATGGAGCTCTAATGACTATTGGACATTGCCAGTCATTATTAGAGCGATAACGAATTTTTGCAGCCTCTGAAATAATTTGGTTGATTGCAGGCATGATAAAATCAGCAAATTGCATTTCTGCAATCGGCCTCATTCCATACATAGCTGCACCAATGCCAACACCTGCTATAGCCGATTCAGCAAGTGGAGTATCAATAACCCGTTGTTCTCCGAATTGTTCGTATAAACCTGTTGTTGCTTTAAAAACGCCACCTTTTTTCCCTACATCCTCCCCTAGTACAAATACACGCGAATCGCGTTCCATTTCTTCGCGTATAGCCATTATCACTGCATCTATATAAGAAATTACAGCCATCTTCTTTCCTCCTTACTTATCTGCATAAACGTAYTTCGAGAGCGTTTCTTCGTTTGCATATGGAGCGTTTTCTGCATAATCAGTCGCTTCGTTCACAACGTCCATTATCTCGTCATTAATTTGTTTCTCAAGTTGATCATCTAGGACCCCTGTTGCTTTTAAATAGGCACCAAATGTAATAATCGAATCTATTTTTTTTGCTTCTGCCACTTCATCAGGTGAGCGATACATACTGTCATCATCATCGCTTGAGTGGGGTGTTAACCTATATGAAACCGTTTCTATTAAACTTGGCCCATCGCCTCGTCTGCCTCTTTCGGCGGCTTCTTTTACCACCTTGTATACTTCAATCGGATCATTTCCGTCAACCGTTACACCTGGCATTCCATAACCAATGGCCCGATCCGATACTTTTTTACACGCTAACTGTTTTTCAATTGGAACGGAAATGGCATATTGATTATTCTCACACATCAAGATAACCGGGAGTTTATGAACGCCAGCAAAATTTGCTCCTTCATGGAAGTCACCTTGATTAGATGAACCTTCTCCAAAAGTAACAAATGAAACGATATCTTTCCCTTCCATTTTTGCAGCTAGTGCAATTCCAACCGCATGTGGTACTTGAGTTGTAACAGGCGATGAACCCGTCACGATGCGATTCTTTTTTTGCCCGAAATGACCAGGCATTTGACGCCCCCCTGAATTCGGGTCTTCTGCTTTTGCAAAACTGGATAACATTAAATCTTTAGCGGTCATCCCAAACGCAAGCACTACTCCAAGATCTCGATAGTAGGGAAGTACATAATCCTTTTCACGATTTAATGCAAACGCAGCCCCTACTTGAGCGGCTTCTTGTCCTTGACAAGAAACAACAAATGGAATTTTCCCTGATCGGTTTAACAACCACATCCGCTCATCTATACGTCTTGCTAATAACATCACTTTATACATCTCAAGCACTTTTTCATCACTGAGACCTACCTGTAGATGACGGTTTTCACCCATACGTCATCATCCCTCCTAATAATTAGTACATTTTTCTTTTAAAACCGAATGTTAGTCCTCATACTCGCACCCTTAAATACAAAACGGAGCGCTGTAACCTGAAACACAATACTTTCTCTTTAACTGATTTTGACTGTCTCGACAAAATTAAATTTGGTTATGTACCCACCAGGGATGAAAAGTTCCTATTATGTAATACATGCTTTCTATTTAACACCATTACATTCTCATTTACGTTATCATCTAGTATTATTACCTGGTACTAACTTTAGTAATATTATCCTAACACTTTCTATCTCACATTTTCAACTAATTCCACTTTGGTAATCAGATTATTTTCTTGTCTTTTTGAATTAAGAGCAAATCAAACAATCCACAAGGCATCGTTAAGAGCACTGCTTTATCACTATTCTTCCTTCCACTTTCATAACGCTTTCTAGGGTAGCAAACGGATTTTAGTCAAAAGAGAACTCTATATACTATAAAAAAACCACTCTAGTACGCAGTTTAATATTGTAAATCAATAAAGCACCCTAGCTCTATCAAATTCGAAGATTTCCTTATTTATCAATTTTTTTAGTCTGTATTCCAGAACTCAATTATTGAATTAGTTGTCCATATACCTAACCGAATAATCGAGTCGCATAGATAAACCCCTTACCTCCTTTGTTGAATAAGTTTAGTACTTGACTGAAGTTTAAAACTTGCTTTTTATGTTAGCACTAAGGGCAAGATACACACTGAAATGATGCAATTGTTTTTTGCTTGACTAAGCGGAAAAATAGATGTAAATTTAAATAATTCATTAAATGAACTGTTCGCTATGGAACAGTTCAAAATAGGAAGAATGGTGATGTTGAGTGGAGAGTGAAAATCAAGAATTAATGCGTTCAGTACAACTATTACGTTCATTTTCGAACGTGCAGAAAAATATCATGCGATTCGTTCAAAAAACAGCAGTAGAAAATGGATTAACAGTTCCCCAATATTCTATTTTGATGGCTATTATTCTTCACGAAGATATGACTCAAAAAAACGTTGGGGAGAAAACATTTCTTCCAAAAAGCACACTGAGCCAAGCTGTCGATGGTCTCGTTCGAGCTGGCATGCTCCATCGTGAGCATGTGGAGGGCAACCGGCGTGAAATCCAGTTGTCCATCACCGAAAAGGGAAAAAATTTGTTAAAAACGATTCATATGCATGAAGGTAGTATTCACCAAATCTTTCAAACGGTCATTGAATTGCTTACTGAAGAACAGTTTGAAGAGTTACTTGAAACGCATCTTCAAATTACAAACTATTTGGAAGCACAAGCAACAGAACAAGGAGAGTGTACAAAATGATAAAAATACTGAAAAATTTATCCGTATATAAGTGGATTATTTTAGCAGTTTTCGGTCTAGTCTTTGTTCAATCAATGTCGGACCTCTTTTTGCCTACACTAATGGCCGATATTATTGACAAAGGTGTCGTTCCTGGAGACACCTCCTACATTTGGAAAATTGGTGGTTTGATGTTGTTAGTTTCAGCTCTTGGCGCTTGTGCTTCCATTATCGCAAGCTACTATTCGTCAAAAGCAGCAATGGGAATGGGACGCGATGTCCGCCTGAAAGTCTTTAATCATGTTGAAAAATTTTCGTTACAAGAATTTGACGAAGTCGGTACCGCGTCACTAATTACACGGACGACCAATGATATAACACAAGTCCAGCAAGTGGTTATTATGATGCTTCGTATGGTTATCAGTGCACCTATTATGCTAGTCGGCGGAGTGATTATGGCCGTTTCGAAGGATGCCAAATTATCCCTTGTTATTG
>NZ_JBFUIB010000343.1:0-4069 GCF_056402095.1 Peribacillus sp. P4_C12 | reverse complement strand
CGATATTGCCGGTACGGTGGAATCTATTGCTGGTATTACGAAAGACATGCTTTACGAATGTTATAATACGTTTTATCATCCAAGCAACATGCTGTTATTCGTTGTAGGACCGGTTGATGCTGAAAGTACCATGAAGTTGATTCGGGATAATCAAAATAATAAAGAATATCAGGAACAGCCGGAAGTAGAGCGTAAATTTGAAGCGGAGCCGGAAACGGTTGCTAAAGATAAGGAAATATTAAAAATGAATGTTCAGACACCGAAAGTGATGGTGGGAATCAAGGCTACCGATGTTTATCAATCCGGTGTACAACTATTGAAAAGGGAGTTGGCGACCAATATTTATTTAGAAATGTTGTTCGGCAAAAGTTCTCCTCTGCACGAAACAATGTACGAGAAGGGTTTGATTGATCAAAGCTTCTCTTATGACTATACGCAGGAACAAGGTTTTGGGTTTGCATTAATTGGCGGGGATAGTACAAAACCTGAAGAACTAACAGAGTCTTTATTGGAAATTCTGCAAAAGTCCAAATCTGGAACCGGCTTGAGTGAAGAAAGCCTGCAAAGGACGATTAAGAAGAAAATCGGTTCTTTCCTTCGTTCTCTGAATTCACCGGAATATATTGCGAATCAATTCACCCGATATGCTTTCAATGATATGAACTTGTTTGATGTGGTATCGGTATTGGAAAAACTTACGATTGAAGATATCGGGAAGGTCGCCAAGGAATTTATTTCCGATGAACGGATGACAGTCTGTCAGGTACTTCCAAAATAATATATAAAGGGGGCGAGAATGTGGAGAGGCGTTTTGCCCTTATTACGGGAGCGAGTGGAGGAATCGGCAGGGAAATTGCTGTAAAGCTCGCCGAGGAGAACTATTCACTTTATCTACATTACAACAGCAATGAGGAAGCGATTCGGAAGTTGATTGAAGAGCTTAAACAATATCAGGTTGAACTTATTCCGATTCAAGCAGATTTAGCCGCGGCGGACGGATACAAGAAATTGGCGCAAAATATTTTTGCCCTTCATGCCATCGTTCTCAACAGTGGCAATAGCTATTATGGACTCATATCCGATATGGATGAGCAAATCGTTAATGAAATGGTTCAGTTGCATGTAACGAGTCCTTTCCAATTAACAAAGGAACTACTTCCGAAATTAATGTATCAAGAACAAGCTGCCATCGTGGCCGTCACATCCATTTGGGGACAGACGGGTGCATCTTGTGAAGTGCTATATTCAATGGTCAAGGGCAGTCAAAATGCTTTTATTAAGGCGTTAAGCAAAGAAGTATCTCTTAATGGAATTCGGGTCAATGCAGTTGCTCCCGGTGCAATTTCCACTTCTATGCTTGAGTCTTTCAGTGCCCAAGACTTGGAAATCATAAAAGGCGATATTCCTATGGGGCGTATGGGTAGTTCGAAGGAAGTAGCCGAGGCCGTGTTCTATTTACTGTCTGACAAGGCCTCTTATATAACCGGGCAAATCTTAGGAGTAAACGGTGGCTGGTACACCTGATTTTTTTAATACTATGTATAATTCTTTCGTTTCCTTCACAAAATATCTATGTACTATTTTGAAGGAAAGGGTGACCATTCATGTCTGTATTAGACAATTGGGATCAATGGAAAAATTTCTTAGGCGACAGATTAAATCAAGGTGAACATCAAGGTTTGTCAGAAGGTGCTGTTAACAACTTAGCTTTCGAAATTGGTGATTACCTTTCACAGCAAGTTGAGCCTAAAAATGATCAACAGAAAGTAATTGCTGACCTTTGGTCGGTCGCAAGCGAAGAAGAAAAACATGCCATGGCAAGCGTTATGGTCAAGTTAGTTGGAAACAATGGAACAAAGTAAATTTTCAAGCCAAAGGCCCTGTTATTTAAATAACAGGGCCTTTGGCTTGAAGATAACTACCTGATCTATCCCCTAATATAAAAATGAACACTTTTATAGGGTTTTTCCTTTTAACTTATCACGAAATACTATATTATAGAAGCTAGACAATAATAATTAATGGTTACAGACCTTGAAATTTATGATGGATAAGTTTTGCTCGAATGTTGGGTAAAAGCTTCTAGGCTTAAGGAGTGTTATCGTGGAGAAAAAAGAATGGTATTTTGAATATGAAATTCAAGTCAACCGTCCAGGTTTATTGGGGGATATTTCATCCCTGCTGGGTATGCTATCCATCAATATCATCACTATTAACGGTGTCGATGAAGGTAGGCGAGGTTTACTTCTAATGGCAGAAGATAGCCGGAATATAGAAAGATTCGAATCAATCCTCCATACGATGGATACGATAAAGGTCATTAAGCTTAGGGAACCTAAATTGCGTGATCGTCTTGCTGTCAGGCATGGGCGTTATATTCAGCGCGATGCTGATGAAAAAAACACGTTCAGGTTTGTCCGTGATGAACTAGGGTTGCTTGTCGATTTCTTGGCCGAGTTATTTAAACAAGAAGGTCATAAGTTAATCGGGATTCGAGGCATGCCCCGCGTAGGGAAAACCGAATCTATCGTAGCCTCGAGTGTATGTGCTAATAAAAGATGGTTATTTGTGTCATCGACCCTTTTAAAGCAGACTATCCGCAGTCAGCTTATTGAAGATGAATATAACAATGATAATTTGTTTATTTTAGATGGGATTGTTTCAACTCGCCGTGCAAATGAGCGTCATTGGCAGCTAATCCGTGAAATCATGAGGCTTGATGCTGTCAAAGTCATCGAACATCCTGACGTTTTTGTACAAAATACGGAGTATACTCTCGAAGACTTTGATTATATTATTGAATTGCGAAACAATCCAGATGAAGAAATAACATATGAAGTTGTCGACCAAAAAGACGAGTTTTCAGGGTCGGAATTTGGTTCCTTTGACTTTTAAAATGGCAGGTGTTTTATTTGACTGAGTTAGGTAATCGATTAAAGGAAGCTAGGGAAGCCAAAGGGCTTAGCTTAGAAGATTTACAAGAATTAACGAAGATTCAAAAGCGTTACCTCATTGGAATTGAAGAGGGCAATTACAGTATGATGCCTGGAAAGTTTTATGTACGGGCATTCATTAAGCAATATTGTGAAGCGGTCGGACTGGATTCAGAAGAGATTTTTGAACAGTACAAGAGTGAAGTGCCTTCAGTTTATAGTGAGGAACTACCTGAACAACTTTCGAGGGTCCAATCCCGGAAAACGATTCCTGCTGGGGACTCCAAAGTTGTAGAAATGTTACCTAAAATCCTGGTTGCCGTTTTAGTTATTGGTGTTGCTATTTTAATTTGGGTGCTAGTATCCAGTAATATGAGTAAGCCTGATAGTGACGATAAAAAGAACGATAAACAGAATGAAGCGGTTGGATACAATAAAAGTGATGAGTTTAATAAAGAAGAAGAAAAAGCAGACAAAAAGCAAGATGTAAAAAAAGAAGATACATCTGACAAAAAAGATGATGCAGATGACGCTGTAGATGAAAAGACACAGCAGGAACTTGCCGTTGTCAGCACTAGCGGTAAAAATAGTACGTATGAATTGAAAAATACAGATACCTTTAAATTAAAGGTGACTTCTAAAGGCTCACCGTGGGTTGGCATTAATAACGGAGAAGGGAAATTACTATTCCAGGGCACAATTAATAAAAACGAAAGCCAGGAAATTGATTTCACCAATGAAAAAGAAGCTGTCATCAATATAGGCAGAGCATATGAAACTGAAATTTATGTGAATGATGAGAAGCTGGAGTATTCTATTTCACCGACTGAAGTGAATACGCAATTGGTTACGATACAATTTACGAAAGCCGAATAGTCATCTTTAGATGACTATTTTTCTCTTTATATTTCAAAGGTTGAAAATGGTTTGCCCGGCATATAACATTGGGTTTTGAGTTAAATTATACATAGGAAATATCTTGGCCTTAGGCCTCATATTATTTAGATTGAAAACGCATTGCCCAAAAAGCAGGCGTAAATTTTGGAGGTTAAAAGTTTGAATCTGCCTAATAAGATTACAGTAGCAAGAATCTGTTTAATACCAGTTTTTTTAATCATCATGCTCGTACCTTTTTC
>NZ_JBFUIB010000342.1:0-4072 GCF_056402095.1 Peribacillus sp. P4_C12 | reverse complement strand
GTTTAAGCCCCCCCATCTCTCAGGAATCGTTACCGAGGTCCAGCCTTCTTTTGCTAGGGCCTGTAAATTCCCTCGTGGAAACATGCCTTCTCTATCAATCATATCTGCATTTGGTTTAATTACTTTTTCAACAATCGGTCTAATTTTTTCTCTAATTTCCTGGATGTACGCTCTTGAATATATATTTTTTTCTAATGCTGCATTGCTCATTTTTATATCCTCCAACTTTTTGTTTATAGATAGAAAACTCACAATTATAGACTTATCTATATCAAACTCTATATGATAATGAATATAAGGAGAAAACTTTTAGTAGATCGCTTAATGTCCATAGCAACCCATCTACTTAAAAGTAAATTTGCTTCAGCGGAAGCTTAGTACCGTTCACAACGTAATTACCGATAGCACGTGCTTTGTAGACAGTTGGATTATGAGAAGCTATGGTACGGATATTACGCCAGTGACGATCGAGGTTCGCTGACTTTCTCGTTGCAGATGCTCCTCCCACTTCAAAAAGTAACGTAGAAGCTTGCAATGCAAGATCGTCCACAATAACCTTAGCCTGAGCCGCCCGAAGTGAAGCATCATGACTTAAATCATAGTCAATCACGCCGTCGACCGCTGAATTCACAGCAATGTCCAGTGCATCTACAGCAGCGAGAACAATCGCTTCGGACGCGAACGCACTACTTGAGAGCTGTCCAACAACCTGTTGTAGTTGCGGGTCTGCAGATGCAGTGTCTGCAGCAGCAAAACTAAATGTTCGAGTTCGTTTATGAACCAAAGCTGATGCGTCTGCCACTACATTACGTAATATGCCTGAAATAACCGCATGGAGATAAAGCTGTAAATATGAATTGAATGGCGTCCTGTCATCACGGATTACAGTCACTTCACCTTTATTAACGAAAACATTGTTTAAATGTGTCGTGCCACTCCCAGTCAATCTTTGTCCGATTCCATCCCAATCGTCTTTTATTATGACACCTTCACGATCAGTTGGGATGATCACGGATACAGGTATTCCATCTAAGGTAGATGCCGTAACAAGTACCCAGTCAGCATACATGGTACCTGTACTAAAGTACTTCGTGCCGTTCAATCGGTAACCCTCACCTTCAGGGGACAAAGTTGTTTCAAAGGCCAAATGCCCCACATTTTTCGATGAGAGCTCAGTAAAAGCATTGCCAATGATTGCTCCATCTGCTATTCTTTGTAACCACGTATCACGTTGTTCACTTGCAGGATTTCGAAGTAATTCATCCACATTGGAAAAATGAGACCGAAGGCTATGCGCGATATCTGGATCGGCTTCAGCTAATCGAATGATGACATAGAAAAGTTCACGAATACTAGCACCGCCACCCCCTAGTTCAACCGGTAAACGAAGAGCACCAAGTCGGGTTCGTCTGATTAAATCGATTGCATAATATGGGCGAGCTTCGCTACCAGAACTCCGACGGTTCTCAGCATCTATTGCAATATCTGTAATCAATTGATCTAATTCAGCAGAGCCAACTTTTACTGGTTCAGTAAAATTTAGTGAAGTTAAACGATCTTTGTTAACACCTAAATTTAATTGTTTTTGATTAGACATTTTTTAAATAACTCCTTTAATTTTAAATATGATTATTCGCATCATATTAGTCGTATTTATTTATAAAAAAATAATTAAATAGTATTAAGCTTGCTCATCTTACTGTGTAGCTCCTTTCAGGACAAAAGCATCAATAACATGCAGTAGGATGACGTTCATCATTTTGTTTAATCAAATACTTTTTATGTAGTAAATTATTTTGAGCTCTCTTGAAGACCAACTTTTCTATACTGATTCCCTACGTGGTTTTCTGGTAAACGAGCTTTTTTTCCAAATAGCTTTTCTCTGAAAGTCCCTTCTTCATATTCCATTTTCACTAATCCTCTTCGTTGAAGTTCTGGTATGACAAGTTCAACAAAATCTTTAAAAGTTCCTGGTGTTATCGCATATGCAAGATTAAATCCATCGATATCCGTATCCTCAATCCAATCTTCAAGCGTATCAGCAATTTGCTCTGGTGTTCCGATTGCCACGGGACCCATTCCACCTATACCAGCAAAATTCGCTAACTCACGTACTGTCCATTTTTTATTTGCACTTGCTTTTGTCAAACTTTCGAGCATTGATTTAATTGCATTTGTTTCAATATATTCAATTTCTTGATCAGGATCATATTCAGAGAAATCAACTCCTGACCACCCACTTAGTAGGGAAAGGGCTCCTTCATAACTTATATATTTCGATAACTCTTCATATTTTGCCCATGCCTCTTCTTCTGTTCGTCCCACAATTGGTGTAAGTAATGCGAAAACTTTCACACTTTTTGGATCTCTTCCTTGCAAATTAGCTTGTGCTCTAACATCTTTAACATATATAGAAATCGCTTCTTTTCCAGGACCAGAAATAAATGTACATTCTGCATGTTTGCCTGCAAATTGTCGGCCTCTTGCAGATCCACCAGCTTGATACAAAACAGGAGTTCTTTGTGGTGATGGCTCACACAAATGAATGCCTGGCACATCGAAATAATTACCATGATGGTTGATTTCGTGAACTTTTGTTGGATCGGTATAGATTCGCTTCTCTTTATCTTTCACAACTGCATCGTCTTCCCAGCTACCCTCCCACAATTTATAGCAAACTTCTAAATATTCATCGGCTATATTGTATCTTTCCGCATGTTGAAATTTATTACCGATGTCGATATTTTTCGTTCCACTTTCTAAATAGGAAGTAACAATATTCCAAGCAATTCGCCCGTTCGTTAGATGATCCAATGTAGACATTCTTCTTGCAAACGTATATGGGTGTTCAAACGTTGTCGAGCATGTGATTCCAAATCCTAAATGTTTAGTTTCATTAGCCATTGCTGAAACGAGCAGAATTGGATCATTTACCGGAACTTGTGTTGCTTCACGAACTGTAGTTTTTTTATCTTTACCATACACATCATAAGTCCCGATTACATCCGCAATAAACAAACCATCGAACCGTCCTTTCTCCAATGTTTGCGCTAACTCCACCCAATATTCAATCTCATTATAGCGATGTGATTGATCTTCAGGATGTACCCACAAACCTGGTGATTGATGGCCAACACAATTCATATCAAATGCATTTAATAAGATTCTTTTTTTGTTCATTTTTTTTGTCTCCTTTTCTGACTTTTTGAAAACTGATAATACAATAAATATTTGATAGTAAAAGGTTTAAAAAAAACAAAAAACCAGAGACATCTTCTACAAAATCAGAAATTGTCTCCGGTTGACCGGCAAACTATATATTAACTATTCCTATGTTATTACTATGTTTTATATTAGCGGGCATACTTCACGTTGTCAATACACCTTATGCACTTTTCTTCAACTTTTGCTGCACATATAAAAGGTAATTTTCCCCAAAATCCAACAATAAAAAATTAACAACTATAGACATAACTCCGGACAACCATTGAGCAACATGTAAAGGATACATATCAAATAGAACAACAACAAGTACAAGTCCTAATGAACATCCAATCATATATTCTAATAGTAAAATTAGCGAACAAGCTAAATCATTGGTACAATACTACCATCAAAGAAAATCCGACTTTCCATCGAAAGGACTAATAAAATCTCATTCATTTGGATTGTTCTCTTTATCTTTTGATACAGTTCTTTATTTTTTTTGCCTTTGTTACCCGACAGCTTCATTTAATATTTTTTATTAGTCCAATGTATCGAACCCGTATCACAATGAGGATGACTATCTAATTGAATTCTTTTGTATTCATTTTCTAACTCTTTTAAAGATAAGTTCAACAGTTGTTCCTTATTCTTATATACATTAAAGACAATCAGTTTATTAATTAATTTCCGCCTTATTTCTTCCATATCTTCGCAAATTTTATACCCCATATGACCTTCTCCTTTTCATCGTTTGTAGAATTGTAAAGGATTTAAAAAACCTTCTTCAAGAATGAGAGGTACGCCTTAAACTAGATTGTGGTAGCACGGAATTCTAAAAAAATCTTTGCTAGAAGTTTCAAAGGCC
>NZ_JBFUIB010000341.1:0-4087 GCF_056402095.1 Peribacillus sp. P4_C12 | reverse complement strand
GGATAAAGGTCAGTTAGCTTTGGAGTTATCAAGAACCATTAGTTTTATGCCTACCGTCACGGAGGCATTTGAATCCGAAAATCCTGCTAGAACGATCCAGCCGATTGCCGAAAAAATTCGCAAGGAAACGGGGGCTGAATTCATCGTTGTAGGAAATAAAGAGGGAATTCGTTATTCTCATCCGTTAGCCTCTGAAATAGGGAAGCGAATGAAAGGCGGGGATAACAACCGAGCTATAAAAAATGGTGAATATTACGTTTCTGAAGCGGCTGGTTCGCTTGGTCTTTCTATTCGAGGAAAGTCACCGATATTTGATAAGGATGGAAAAATAATTGGAATCGTTTCGGTCGGTTTTTTAGTGAACGATGTTCGTGCCCAAATTTTTAAGGATCTATCTAAAGAGATGATTGTGTCTTTAGTAGCCATTATGATATCAATCGTCGGGAGCTATATGCTGGCAAGAAGTATACGTAAAGATACATTAGGGTTGGAGCCATTTGAAATTGCTAATTTATATAAAGAGAAAAATGCTGTACTTCACTCGGTGAAAGAAGGAATTATAGCCATTGATCAAAATGGTTTGATTACATCTATGAATCAGCCGGCAAAAAAGTTGCTGGATATAAAAGAACCTGTTCGCCATTTGAATGTAGATGGGTTGTTTCCTTCAACATATTTATATGAAGTGTTGAAATCAGGGGAACCGCAAGTGGATAAAGAAATTTCATGGAAAGATAAATCTGTTATTGTGAATTGCACGCCGATCTTCGATAGTGAAGGTGTAAGCGGTGTAGTCGCTTCGTTCCGTGATCGAACAGAAATAGAGGAAATGGTTAACACACTATCGGAAGTGAAGATGCATTCAGAGGATTTAAGGGCACAAACCCATGAATTTACCAATAAATTATATGTTCTATCCGGATTGATACAGTTAGGGGAATATGATGAAGCAATAGATATGATTCAAAGCGAAACATCCGAATTGTACTCTCTGAACCGTGTTGTGTTCGAACAGATTAAAGATACAAAGGTACAAGCTCTGTTACTTGGGAAGATAGGAAAAGCATCAGAAAAGAAGATTCCCTTTGAAATAGACTCACAAAGTTACTTAGAGAAACTCCCGGACCATATAAAATTGTCCCAACTTACCTTGATTCTTGGCAATATAATCGATAATGCGCTGGAAGCGGTTTCTGGCATGGATGAGCCACTAGTGAAATTTTTCGCTACCGATATCGGAAATGATATGGTATTTGAAGTAAGTGACAATGGAAAGGGAATACCCGAGAATGATATCGCGTTTATTTTCGACCGGGGTTTCACTTCGAAAACAAGTGGAAATCCAAGTGGATATGGACTATCAAATGCTGATCATGTTGTAAAAGAGTTGGGTGGCATCATCGAAGTTCAAAGCGAGGAAGAAAACACCGTATTTACCGTGTATCTTCCTAAAGAGCAGACAGGAGGGAAAGAATGCTAAAAATAAGAGCGGTCATTGCAGAAGATGATTTTCGTGTAGCGGATATCCATGAAAAATTTTTAAAAAACTTTGAAGAAATAGAAGTGGTCGGGAAAGCTGTAAATGCCAAAAAAACTCTTCGGATCTTGGAACAAAAAAGCCCTGATCTGCTTCTGCTTGATGTCTATATGCCGGATCAGCTTGGTACAGACTTACTTCCAAGCATTCGTCAGAAATTCCCGAATGTGGATATTATCATGATTACGGCAGCCACAGAAAAAGAACAACTTGAAAAGGCCCTTCACTATGGTGTAGAGAATTATTTAATTAAACCGGTAGAAATGAAGCGCTTCAACCAAGTCATAGAGGAGTATCTTAAGAAAGCCCACCTGATGCAATCTAAACAAGATATAGACCAGGATTTTGTTGATCTTATTTTAAAAAAGGGATCGGCTACGCCGGAAACCAATGATGGACCTGCATTACCAAAAGGAGTCGACGAAATCACATTAACGAAAGTAATGGAAGTTCTTGAAATAAGCGACATTGGTTTGTCAGCTGAGCAAGTGAGCTCTCAAATCGGCGCTTCTAGAACAACAGCAAGGCGTTATCTGGAATACCTGATATCCGTAAAGAAATGTAAGGCAGAAGTAATATATGGAGTAGTGGGGAGACCAGAACGTAGATATTATAAGATTTGATTCAGAGAAAGATAACCTAGGAAATATAAAAACACCTTCGTAAATGGAGGTGTTTTTTTGATGGGAAAATCGGTGGGTAGAAAAGTGCTTGAGAGATTACCAATATTGTTAAAATCATTTAAAAACCAACGATTCAAACCCCGGCATGGCATCCGGTATTGTCTGAAAATTGAAGATGAAAAGTACCTCCGTGAACACAATGAACACAATTAACAAAATAGTTTTAAAACACAATAAATTGAAAACGCTTACAGATTAAGCGTTTTCATATACAATTTACTTTATTAGAAGATAGGAGTGATAGATATGCTCGCTTTATTAGGATACTTGATGATTTTAGTGTTTATGATTTTAATTATGACAGGGCGACTTTCAGCCATGATAGCTTTGATCGTAGTACCTAGTGCCTTCGCACTTATTGGTGGTTTCGGTAGTCAAATGGGTGAAATGGCGCTAGAAGGAATCAAAAGTGTGGCGCCAACAGGAATCATGATTTTATTTGCAATCCTTTTCTTTGGTATTTTGATTGATGCTGGAGTTTTTGATCCAATCATTAATACGATCCTTAGACTTGTAAAAGGAGATCCTGTAAAAATTGCCATCGGTACAGCAGTTTTGGCTTTACTTATTTCGTTAGATGGAGATGGTACAACCACATATATGATCACGATTTCTGCCATGCTTCCGCTATATAAACGGATTGGAATGAAACCGCTTATATTAGCTGGTATCGCGGTTTCTGCATCTGGAGTCATGAATCTTCTTCCTTGGGGAGGCCCGACAGCAAGGGTGATGACTGCTTTGAAACTAGAAATGTCCGATGTTTTCACGCCTGTTATTCCTGCTATGATTGGCGGTGTGCTATTCGTTCTATTCATGGCATATTGTATGGGTAAAAAAGAAAGAAAAAGAATTGGGATAATAGAAGTAGATTATCATGCTGTAGCTCAACATGCGGCTGCAACCGAAGATGCTTACATTAAGCGTCCTAAATTAATTGTCTTTAATTATGCGTTAACACTTACCCTGCTAGTGGCACTGATTATGGAACTTATGCCTTCAGCGGTCCTATTTATGATAGGTTTTGCCATTGCTATTACGATTAATTATCCGAAAGTAAGTGATCAAAAAGAACGTGTAGCCAATTATGCTGACAATGCTTTATCAGTTGTTTCGATGATATTTGCAGCAGGTGTCTTTACCGGAATTCTTTCCGGAACGGAAATGGTAGATGCTATGGCAAACTCTATGATTCAGCACATTCCTGACCAAATGGGTGCACACTTTGCCGTTATCACAGCTATCATTAGCGCACCTTTTACTTTCTTCATGTCTAATGACGCCTTCTATTATGGCGTACTTCCATTACTTGCTAAGGCAGGTGCTGCTTATGGAATTGATCCTGCCATGATAGGAAGAGCTTCTCTTTTAGGGTTGCCAGTTCATCTATTAAGTCCGCTTGTTCCATCTACCTATCTATTGATTGGGATGGTAGGAGAAGATTTTGGAGCCCTGCAGCGTACTTTCTTGAAGTGGGCTTGCGGATCGACACTTGTCATGATTTTGGTATCTCTTGTATTAGGAATAATCCCACTATAAGAGATATAGCAAGTAGTTCCTCGATTTTTTAAAGTACCCTTTTATTGTAAAGAGCCCCATTCGTACTAGTACTAGTACGAATGGGGCTCTTTAATTTCGATTGAAAGGTGGCCCTCTATCCTACTGCTCGCTTTCCTCACTAACACTCTATCTATCAAAGCTCATAATGATATTTATTACTGGCTGATTGAACTACCCAYCACTTATCGACTTTACGGTCTGATTGAAGTGGGGGATTCCTAAGAACATTAGCCTATCGGCCAATTTTTAATTAGGCTACTCCCGTAGTTCCTACGGTTAGAAGCCTTATGGCTTCATTCATTAGATT
>NZ_JBFUIB010000340.1:0-4100 GCF_056402095.1 Peribacillus sp. P4_C12 | reverse complement strand
GTTCCTTTATAAACTGGTGTATCCTGATTTATGGCCCGATTTAGCAGTTCTTCAGGCTTCCTAATACCATGGGCAACTGGGACGATAATGACATGTTTTCCATTAAAACGATCCATCTCGACCTGCTTATCCGCAGCAACAATAATCGCATCTGCATCTGCAATATCTCTAGCTGTTAACCCATTTTTTATTCCCGTTGAACCATTTGTCTCTACCTTGAAATCGATTCCCATTTCTTTTGCCTTTGCCTTCAAGGCATCGGCCGCCATATAAGTATGGGCAATCCCAGTTGGACAAGCTGTAACGGCAAGAATTTTTCCTTTGGTACTTATAGCAGTGGCACTTGTTCGTTGTTCTTCTTGTTCTTCTCTTTCTTCTCTTTCCTCTTCATCCGCTTCCTGTTCTTTTTGATTGATTATGTCTAGCACTTCCTCTTTGGAAGTAGCAGAAATCAGACGGGACCTGAAGTTTGTATCCATTAGTAATGAAGAAAGCCGGGAGAGTGTCTCTAAGTGGTCTGTATTGGCCCCTTCGCTAGCTGCAATCATAAAAAATAGATGTGCTGGCTGACCGTCAAGCGACTCATATTCAATACCTGATACCGATTTACCGAAACAGATAGCCGGTGTTTTCACAGCACTTGTTTTTGCGTGTGGAATAGCTATTCCCTCACCAATCCCTGTGGTGCTTTGTTCTTCACGTTTTAAAATGGCTGCTTTGAAAGTATTTTCATCATTTAATTTGTCGGCTTTGGCTAACTTCCCGGACAATTCATCAATAACAGCTTGCTTTGTATCACTTTGTAAATCGATAATAATTGTATCTAATTTCAACAAGTCTGTAATTTTCATAGAGTTAGCCCCCAGTTATCTTATTTATTTCAATTTGCGGTAATAATTCCTCGATTTTATCCAATGTACAGAGATCGGATGAAAAGGCTGTAGCACTTCCTGATGCAAGACTGAAACAAAAAGAAGCGAAAATATCCTCTGTTTTTTCATATGTTCCAATAAACCCAGCCACCATGGAATCACCGGCACCCACCGAGTTTATAACTTTTCCTTTTGGAACATTAGCGGTATATGAATCGCCATCCGTGCAAAGTACAGCACCACTTCCTGCCATTGAAACTATTACGTGCTGAGCACCGGATTCAACCAGTTTAGATCCGTATTTGCTTGCATCCTCAACATTTTTAATTTTAGTAGAGAAAAGCTCACCAAGTTCATGATGATTAGGCTTAATAAGAAAGGGGCGATGTTGAAGTACGCTCAACAACTCTTTTCCGCTCGTATCCACTACTAATTTAATGCCATTATCTGAACACGTTTTAGCCATAGATTCGTATACATCAGAAGGAACGCTTGATGGAATGCTTCCTGATAAAACAAGAATATCGTTGTTTTTCAGCTGCTCGATTTGACTGAATAACTGTTGATAGTTCGCCTTTGAAATAACTGGTCCTTGGCTATTAATTTCCGTCTCCATTCCAGTTTTCAACTTAATGTTGATTCTCGTATCTCCTGCTATCTCTGTAAAGTCCGTAAAAATCTCTTCTTGTCTTAAATACCTTTTTACAAACTCTCCAGTTTGTCCGCCAATGAAACCAAAAGCTGTTGTATCATTTCCAAGCCTTTTAAGCACTCGAGAAACATTAATTCCTTTCCCACCAGGAAATTTAACTTCATAGCTTGTTCGATTCACCTTGCCCATTTGAAAATTTTCCACCTCAACCAGATAATCAATGGATGGGTTGAGTGTTACTGTATAAATCATTAAATAGTCACGACCTTTATCTTGGGATTTTTTTTGAATTGAGCAATAGCATCTTCATTATTCCTATCAGTTAGGATTATGGCATCGCTTACATCCGCAACCTTAGCGAAAGTAGCTTCATTCAATTTAGAACTGTCAGCAAGCACGTAACTTTCGTTAGAGAGTCGCAATGCTATTTTCTTCATCAAAGCTTCCTCAGGGTCTGGAGTGGTGAAACCCATTTCTTGATGGATACCATTCATACCTAAGAAACATTTATCGAAGCGATATTCGTTTAGAAACTGTACAGCGGTGCTACCTACAACTGCATTAGTGGAGAATTTAATCGTTCCACCTACTAAAACAGTTTTGATTTCTAACTCGATCAATTTTGGAATATGCATAAGGCCATTTGTTAAGACCGTTACATTTTTATCTTTTAAATAGGGAATCATTTCTGAGATGGTCGTACCTGCATCAAGGTAAATACAATCATTCTTCTCAACAAATGATGAGCCTAACTTGGCTATACTTTGTTTTTCAACTATTGCTTTATTTTGCTTTTCCATTGTTGAAGGCTCAAGGCCTTTTCTTTGAAGCAATGCAGCTCCGCCATGCACACGCTTCAATGCCTTCATTTCTTCGAGCTGCACTAAATCTCTTCGAATGGTTGATTCTGATGCATGTAACAGATCTACAAGCTCCTGCAACTTAATCGTTCCTTGTTTCTTAAGAAGCGATATGATGAACTGGTGTCTTTCTGTTGTCAACAATTCGCCCACCTCCAGTTTAATATCATCATCATATCTGAAATAGATAGAATAATCAATCATAAACGTTTAAATTTATTCAAATTCATTCACTTTTCACCATCTAATTCATTCAAAAACATTCATTTTTTAAAGATTAAAATCAAAATCACTATCTATTTAAGCATTTATAAATTTTTCATTTACCCTTTCAAGAATTTCATTTCCTATTACCTTGATTAGACGGTTCTTCCCTATGAAAATATGTATTTATTTTCCTGTATCAAAAAAACCCTCTGTCATGATGACAGAGGGTTTTAATAATTTTACTTATTAACCTTGAAGTAAAAGTTGTTCTGGATCTTCAAGCATATCCTTGATTGCTACTAAGAAACCAACTGCTTCTTTTCCATCAACGATACGGTGATCATATGATAATGCAAGATACATCATTGGTCTGTTTTCGATTTGATCTCCAACAGCGATTGGACGTGTCTTAATTGTATGCATCCCTAGGATACCAACTTGTGGCGCATTCAAAATTGGTGTAGATAAAAGGGAACCGAAAGTTCCACCGTTTGTGATAGTAAAAGTACCACCAGATAAATCTGAAAGCCCTAATTTGTTGTTACGCGCTTTAACAGCTAAATCCGAAATGTTTTGTTCGATTTCAGCAAAGCTTTTACGGTCAGCGTCTCTTACTACAGGAACAACTAGTCCTTCATCAGTGGATACGGCTACACCGATATCATAGAAGTTCTTTTTCAGAATATGGTCGCCTTTGATTTCAGCATTCAATAATGGATACTTTTTCAAAGCTCCAATAACAGCTTTAGTAAAGAATGACATAAAACCAAGTTTAACATCATTAGCTTTAACGAAAGAATCTTTATGACGGCTACGTAATTCCATAACTGCAGAAAGGTCGACTTCGTTGAAAGTTGTAAGCATGGCAGCTTCAGATTGAACTTGAACTAAACGTTTAGCGATAGTTTGACGACGGCGAGTCATTTTCACTACTTCAATACGGTCATCGTTCACTTCAACAGGAGCAGCTGCTTGTTTAGCTGCAGGAGCTGCTTGCTTAGGTGCTGCTACAGGTACAGGGGCATTACTTGCTGCTTCTACGTCTTGTACACGTACACGACCTAGTGGATCAACAACAGGCACTTGAGTTAAGTCAATTCCTTTTTCACGAGCCAATTTTCTTGCCGCTGGTGAAGCAATAACTTGCTGAGTTGAAGATGCTTCTTTCGTTTCTGCTTTTGGAGCTTCTTGTGCAGGAGCCGCTTGTTCCGCTTTAACTGGTTCTGCTTTCACTTCTTCAGTCTTAGGAGCTTCCGCCTTTGGCGCTGCTGCTGCTGTTCCATTTTCATCAACGATAGCGATAGATTGTCCAACTTGGACTGTATCGCCTTCTTCTGCTAAAAGTTCTGTAAGCGTACCAGTATAATCTGAAATGATTTCTACGTTTACTTTATCAGTTTCCAGTTCAAGGACATATTCACCTTTTTCAACACGGTCACCGGGTTGTTTTAACCATTGCGCAATAGATCCTTCAGAAATTGATTCTGCTAATTCAGGTACTTTTACTTC
>NZ_JBFUIB010000339.1:0-4101 GCF_056402095.1 Peribacillus sp. P4_C12 | reverse complement strand
GTATCGCTGGAGCTACTTTGGCTAAGGAATTATCCGATATTACATTACTCAATGTTTATCAGGCTGTTAACGTGGTACAGGATAAAGAATTATTTGGGATTCATGAACAGCCAAATCCAGCATGTACCGTTGGAAGAAACATACAAGATACAATTGGACCCATTTTTTCCGTTGCAGAATTAGCCCTAGAAAAGGCATTAGGAGTAGTAACTATTGAAGATGTTGTAAAAGATATTTTAGAAAAAGAAAAATTTAATAATCAGTAATGTATATAGATGATTCTGGGGAAGTACATCAACTTTACGAAATGGTGCAAATTAAATAAAAGCACCATTCATTGTAGAGGTAAAGTGAAACCATTTCCACAACGAAAGATGCCTTTATCAAAGGGTGTATTAATATAAAGATTACTTACTCAATCATTACTGTTCTTACTCATAAGTATTCCCATACATACAGTAATAAATGAAAAAGCAGTAAAAGCTAACAACGGAATGGTGATAAATCCAAGCCAGTTAATATATTCTCCTGAACAAGGAACACCACTTTGACACATTTCGAACTGTTGAAGAGCAGGGATTTTTTGCAAGCTATAGTGATATCCTGAAACCAACATACCTAAAATCGACAAAGGGAGAATATAACGATAAATTTTTAGTTCCTGGTCATAAAAAGCACGGCCTAATAAAAAAACCAATGGATACATCAGGATTCTTTGATACCAACAAAACGTACATGGTACATAATGAAGAACCTCACTAAAATAAAGACTTCCAGATGTCGCAATGATAGATATTATCCAGGAAAATAACAGTGGCTTATTCATGAACTATTTCTCCTTCGCAGCTTCGTCTACCATTTTCACTAAATCCTCAAGTGTATTTCCTTCAAACTTCTTGCCATTAACAAATAAGGAAGGTGTTCCAGATACTCCTAATTCGGCCGCATTCTCCATATCTTTGTTCCATAAATCCTCAGAAGAATCTGCTTTAAAAGATGTAACAACCTTTTTGACATCACTAGCATTTACGATTTCTTTCAAGGTTTCTTCTAAAAACTTGTCCGTAAACACATCTTCTTTTTCATATTTCTGATCATCTGGCTGTTTACTGTATAACAGCTCATGAAATTCCCAGAAGGTATCATTTCCTAATTCCTTATAAACAGTCTCCGCGAATTTAGCGGATCGTATTGAATCTACGTTAATAAACGAATAATTCATGAAGTAAAATTGTGCTTTTCCGGTGTCAATCAATTCACTTTGAATAGAGGGAAAGAAATTCTCCTCAAATGATTTACAGATTGGACATTTATAATCACCAAATTCAACAATTTGAACAGGAGCCTTTTTATCTCCTAAATAGGGTTGTCCTTTATAATCAATTTCAAAGGCTACATCTTTTTCTTTTCCATTTGCTAAAAATATAAAGCCGATAATAATAACAGCAATTAACCCTATGATCCAAAATGTGAATGTAGACGATTGTTTTTGTTTATTATTTTTATTGTTTTTAGTCATCTTATACCTCCATACTTATGTATTTGGGCAGAAACACTTCGTGGAGGTTCGGTTTTCAAACTCCATTTGGCTTCTCCATTTATTGATACTTACTACATGTCACGAAATAATCAGCTTCCAAAACAAAAAAATCTTTCATGGATATACTAAGGTTTTTCTATTTCATCTAATGCGGTACTACCAAAATTAGCACCTAAAATGCCAATTTCCCCCCTTCTACTTTTCCGCCCTGTAACTAATTCATTTACATGTAATAATATAAGTTTCAGGAGAGTGTTTTGTCAATTACACGTAACTTTTATTTTGGCTCTTAACATACCTTCCATTTCACACACTTTTCAAACTAAAAACTGGGTTATCTCTCTAATTTTTTTAACTTGTAACTACTTGTATTACATGTTAAATAATTTATACTATTTAAGTATAGAGATTTTAAAGGAGAGAAAAAGATGTCTATCAGTACCCGTTTTTCAGTTGGAATCCATATATTATCTCTTTTAGAAATAAATAAAGAGGGAGTTAATACATCTGAATTTATCGCAAAAAGTGTTAACACCAATCCTGCTTTAATAAGAAAAATCACTGGCATGYTAAGAAATGCAGGTTTGGTAAATGTTCGGCCAGGTATYGCTGGAGCTACTTTGGCTAAGGAATTATCCGATATTACATTACTCRATGTTTATCAGGCTGTTAACGTGGTGCAGGATAAAGAGTTATTTGGAATCCACGATAACCCAAATCCAGCATGTCCCGTTGGAAGAAACATTCAAGATGCAATTGAACCTATCTTTTCAATTGCAGAACTAGCTTTAGAAAAGGCATTAGGCGTAGTAACTATTGAAGATATTGTAAAGGATATTTTAGAAAAAGAAGAATTAGGTAAACGGTCATTCTAAGGAAGATCAGCTTATCCATTAGTGATATTTGTTTATTTTTGTAGAAAAATCGATATAGAGATAATTTCGAAGATAATATGCTTTTTTCGTAGATATATTCCTTAATTCGAAGATAATATGCTTTTTTCATAGATATATTCCTTAATTTCGAAGATAATATGCCTGTTTCATAGATATATCCTCTCATAAGGAACAAAGTAGTCTGCGAATAATAGCTTAAAGTAAAAACACATGAGATATTCACATGTGTTTTTACTTTTTTATTTATATTTAGGAATTTCAATCGTCAATTTATATGAATCTAACAAACTATACAAATTATAAATCTGTTTCACTTGTTTTGTTGCCCAACCAATATCAGTTGCGTACTGGTGTGAAGCATATCCATATTTCTCTGAGGCTGTGGGATTCCATCTCATTTTGTATAGCGTATCCTGTCCAGCAGAGATATATCCTTTGGCAATGAATTCAGCACCGCCAATGATGGCCGCTTCTGGAGTGAACCATCCTGCATTATAAGCATATTGTGCACCACTGCTTACCGCTGATCCATCATATGCTCCTACTCCATACATATTATAGACCGTTCTTCCATTCACCTTGACACCTGTCGCTAACGGTGAAGTCCCGTTCCCTGTCTCCAACAAAGCGTGTGAAATAAGATAAATCTCATTTACCCCATATTTTTCTCCTGCCGAAGTGAAGGTTGCAGCTTGGCCTTGTAAGATACCTTTACCTGAAAGGATTCTATCATTCACTTCAGAAACATTCATGTTGGTCAATTGAGAGAGCTTAACGAATTGGAACGAATGGACTGGATCATTCACAAAATTATCAGGGTTGATATTATATTTTATATCTTCTGGACTAGCATTTACCCATGTCTTGTTATAATTCACTTCATACCAATAGTATCCGTCAGAGCCCTTTACTTTTGTTTTAATATCCAATGATTGATTATTGCTGACAGCCCCCACTACCCAATAATTAGATCCGGCTCCGCCTCTTACACGCCAATTGGTTCCTTTTACCGTGCCTTTTGTTGAATTGATTAAAGTTAACCCATCCTCACGTATGTAGGTTTTATACTTTTTATCCGTTTGACCATTTACAGCCATTTGAATTTCAACCATCTTGTCCATCGTAAGATTATACTCTTTATCAACCCTGATGATCGTTCCATTCGAATTCCCTGGACTTTCTGGTGCTTTGGCTGATAAATATTGCGAACTTACATATCCTGTCTTTCCATTCGCCGTGATTCTTGACCACCCATTAGACTCCGAATAAACTGTTACCGCCGTATTGTTTACAAGTTTAGCTATAATTGAAGCTGAAGTTGATGCTGAAGAGCGCATATTTAAATTAGAGCCATCAACCACTTTTACATATTTAACTACCGTGGTTTCTTCATCGTCTGGATCCGGATCCGGGCTTTCCGGGATAGAACCAGGCTTCGTTGTTGATAGATATTGCGCACTAACGTACCCTTCTCCACCATACGCTTTAATTTTTGACCATCCATTCGATTCCGATATGACTTCTACCTCTACACCTTTTGCCAATTTCACAATGATGGAAGCGTCTTCTGACGGTTTATTCCGCATATTGAGCGTTCCTGAACTTACATTTACATATTTCGTCGTCGTTTTTTCAGGTATGGATGGTGTGGATTCCGTTTCTGGC
>NZ_JBFUIB010000338.1:0-4103 GCF_056402095.1 Peribacillus sp. P4_C12 | reverse complement strand
GGCGCAAAGGCGCCGAGGAGGCTCCCTGACCGCCCGCGGAAAGCGAGTGCCTGGAGTGGAAATCAACGTTCGAATTTTTACAACCCCTCAAAAAAACTGTAGACAAACTCGATTTTCATCGAGTTTGTCTACAGTCTGAAATCTTGGCAGATTTGCCAAGGTTTTTTTATTTGAAGATTTTATTTAATTTTATAAACTTCCTTATACTTACTTTCAAGATAATCTATTAAATACTGCACGTTTAAGCCTTCCCCTGTTGTTTCTTTCAAAATCTCAAGCGGCTTTTTAGTTTTTCCGTATTGATGTATCTTTTCATTAAGCCATGATCTAATTGGAGCAATATCACCGGATRCCAACAAATCATCAAAGTCCGGCAAATCTTTAAGCATAGCCTGCTTGATTTGGGCCGCATACATATACCCTAATGCATAGGATGGGAAGTAACCAAAGCTGCCGTCTGACCAATGTACATCTTGTAGAACGCCCATGGCATCATCTTCAGGTACAATCCCTAAGTATTCCTTGTATTTTTTATTCCAAACCTCCGGTAAATCCTTCACTTCAAGTTCTCCATTAAAAAGTGCTTTCTCCAGTTCATAACGAATCATAATATGTAAAGGATATGTCAGTTCATCAGCTTCAATACGGATGAAGGACGGTTTTGATTCGTTAATGCCACGGTAAAAGTCATCAAGTTTCACATCAGCAAATTGATCTGGTGCATACTCTTTTAAAAGAGGGTATTTATTTTTCCAGAAACTATAGTTCCGTCCAATAAAATTTTCAAAAAACAATGATTGAGATTCGTGGATTCCCATTGACGTCCCATCATCTAGCAGTGTCCCCGTTAACTCTTCAGCGATATTCTGTTCATAAATAGCGTGTCCACATTCATGAATCGTACCAAAAATTGCACCCCTAAAATCATATTCATCATAGCGGGTCGTCACCCTTACATCACCTCTGTTGATTCCAGTCGCAAATGGGTGGACAGTTTCATCAAGCCTACCAGCCTTGAAATCGTATCCAAGCTGTTTTAAAACTCGAAGATTGAGTTGATGCTGTTGTTCTTTCGGGAATTCTTTATAAAGGAAAGCTGTTTCAGGTTGATGTTTACTCTCGGCTATTTGTTTTACAAGAGGAACTATACTTTCCCGCAGTTGATTAAATACCTTATCAAGAATGTCCACGGTCATACCTGGTTCATACATATCTAAAAGGGTATTATATTTCTGACCCTCATATCCCCAATATTCAACGAATTTACGGGTATATGCGACAATCTGTTCCAGATAAGGTTGAAATATCGAAAAATCGGCCTTTTCTCTTGCCTCTTCCCATGCACTTTCAGACCGGGATTGTAAAATAACGAATTTTTTAAATTCGTCTGCTGGGATTTTCTTATTCCTTTCAAACTCTTTTTTACATTCTTGAACCATTTTATTCGTCGTTTCACTAAGAGAAGCTTCCTCTGTTGTAAGGTCGTCGATGAAGCATTCCATCTCTTTACTTGTAATCATATTGAAAACTTCAGAGGAAAGTACCCCAATAACTTCAGAACGCTGCTCTACTCCCTTTTTTGGTGCACCTGTACGTAAATCCCAATTAATTAATGCGAGGGCTTCATTATAGGCTGAAATTTTCTTTACATATTCTTGAAATTCTTTTTCTATCAGATTAATACCCTTTTTCATATTCAATGCCCCTTCCATCTACACTTTACCATATTATACAAAAAGTTTTCATATCAGAACTACCAGCAGCTTAAAAATAAAATAAGAGCCAAGGTCGGCTTTGCCCCTTGACTCTCAAAAAAGAATAATTATAGCGTTACTGGAAGAACAGAAATAATTTTATCTTTCACCTGTTCCGAAAGATCCTTCTCAATCAAAATCTGTACGGACCCCGAGTCATTGCTGGTACGGATTAAACGTCCGATTCCCTGACGCAAGCGAAGAAGCATATATGGAAGATCCACTTCTTCAAAAGCATTAGTAACTGAGTTGCGTTTGGCCTCGAATACAGGATCATGTGGCGGGAATGGAAGCGAGTGTATCACTACATTTTGTAATGAAGCCCCCGGAACATCGAGTCCTTCCCATAAATGATAGGAGAACAGAACAGACTGCTCATCTTCTTGAAACTTTTTAACAAGATCGCTAATCTCCGCTTCACCTTCAAAATAAARGGGATATGCTGTTTTCTGGCTGTTTTCCTTGAACCATAGCAATTCTTCTTTTGATTGGAATAATACTAGAGTTCTACCTTCATTTTCCTCAATCGTCTTCATTGTATAATTAAGTTTAGCCAATTTGTCTCCATTTTCAAAGACTGGCATATTCATTTTCATGACTTCATCATAATCAAAAGGCGATTCAACAGAGAAGCTATCATACTTATCTATCCCTAAGCTATCTGCAATGTATTGGAACGATTTATTATCAGATAATGTTGCCGAAGAAAAAATGTAAGGGATTTTTTTAGAAAAAACTTGTTCAGACAAAATATCTTGTACAAGCCTTGGCATAATGACCAATGTTTTTGTCATTTCATTTTCTTCAAACCATGATACCGCCTGTTCATCCTTCACAAATAGAGAAAGTGAGTATCCTAGCTGTTCTAAGTATTCTTCTGTCACCTTTAAATCATAGTCATTAATCGTGTACATTTCCGCTTCAAAAACAAGGTTTTCTTCTAACTCTTCAACCTTTTTATGAAGCTTTTGTGCAAAGTTTGTAATTTCTTTGGACATCGGAATTTCATACCGATTAGAACCACTAACATGAATGGCCTTTTCATCAAGCAAATCGAAAAACTCTTCATTAATGTCAATTAAGTCTTCAATGATGTAAAGCGTTTCTTCACGCACCTGGTTGGCTGTTAGCAATTCTAAAACCGAAGCAAGAGTTTGTTCACCAACTTTATACGTTAGTGCCTTTTGAGCAGAAAACTCCAATAAATGGCCTTCATCAAAGACTACACAGCTATGTTCTGGCAATAACGGTAACTGTCCTTCACGCTTACGTTTTTCTTTTGTCCAAACATGCTCCATAAAGAAGTCATGTGAACAAATGATCAAATCACTTGATTTTCGGTAGTGGTCTCGTGAAAGGGTTTGTCCACAACGATGGCGTTTATCACACGTAAAACAGTTTTGAAGCTGATCCCAGCCTACTTTTGACCAGTCTTCATCATTCAAATATGGATATTGTTTCCGGTCCCCGTAAGCAGTATAAGCATTCATGGATGAATTATCATGGACAAACTTGGGAAGTTCATCATAGAGCTGATCTATTCCCTCTGAATCTTCATGATTCACTGCATACTCCAATTTCTTAAGGCATACATATTGATCATGATATTTGGCAAGACGAACATCCACTTCAATACCTAATGCGTTCTTAATTTTTTGAATGTCGCCTTCTTCTTTGACAAGCTGTTCAATCAATGTTTCGTCTGCACAAGAAATAATTGCCGGTTTATTAGTATATCGGGCATAACAAATGGCATATAGTAAATAGACCAATGTCTTACCAGTCCCTACACCAGCTTCCGCAAAACTTACATTCTTTTCTTTAAAGGCTTTTTCTAATTGAAAAGCCATGAAGATTTGTTCGTCACGCAGCTCAAATCCTTTTTCGGGAAGAATATCGTAAAAAACATCACCGATCCATTCTGAAAGCTTATCGTAAAAAGAATCTTCCTTTGTAACCGAAAAAGGCAGTGTTTTAAGCATCATGGTCTCCCCTTTTATCTATCATCAGTATATAAAATTTCGTATAATAACTTATCTAGGCAAAAGTATATTATCCTTTATTCTACATTGATAGTCAAGTTATTTACCTTTCTACAAGAAATGAATTTTCCCGTATATACTGCATCTTCTATGTATGTAAGCAAGCGCTCCCAACTCGTAAAATAAAAGACAGGCTCTTCATGAGAGCCTGTCTGTAAGTACTATTTAGTTGAATTAAGCTTTGTTTACGTTTGATGCTTGTGGTCCACGTTGACCTTGTTCTACATCAAATGTAACATCTTGGCCTTCTTCAAGTGTTTTGAAACCTTCGCCTTGGATAGCTGAGAAATGTACGAATACATCGTCT
>NZ_JBFUIB010000337.1:0-4133 GCF_056402095.1 Peribacillus sp. P4_C12 | reverse complement strand
CTGTAAGCTTTTCATGACGTGTATGTATCGCGTCCACCACACGGGTTGATGTGTAAAGCGTAACAAGTGTATATAATGCTTTTTCCGGTCCATATACAGCGCCTGCCGTTACAATAATCACGCCATTTAACAGAAATAAATAAGTACCCACAGGCTTATCTTTCTTCCGTGACAGAAGCATCGCGATAATATCCATCCCGCCTGTTGATGCCCCGAATTTCAAGGTAATCCCAACTCCTACTGCAGCTATAACTCCGCCAAACACCGCGTTCAATAATATGTCCGGTGACCAGCGGGTAATTGGAATGATTTCCATGAAAAGAGACATTAAGATAACACTGAGAAAGCTATAAAAGGTAAAGGACTTTCCAACTTTTCTCCAAGCAATGATGGTTACTGGGATATTTAATAAAAGCAATAAAATCCCGGTCGATATATTAAAAGGTGCAAAAGACCCAATCATCCTTGATAGGAGCTGTGCCACCCCAGTAAATCCACTCGCATATACGTTAGCCGGGATTAAAAAAAAGTTCATCGCGATGGCATTCAAAAATGCACCAACTATTACTATGAGAATTTTCCTTATTTCACTTCTATACATCCTAAAAACCTCCATTTCACCCTAATTCTATTATCTTTTTACCCTTAATTATTTATTCTATTTATGAAGAGATTGAAATTTTGCCGTGACGTGCTACACTAAAAAAGAGCAAAACTCATTTACTAAAAATTGTAAAAAGAAAGCAGGTGTATTATGGCTATCACAATTCTTGCAGATAGTGCATGTGATTTGCCATTGTCTTTCTATAAGGAAAACAATGTATCATTAATCCCTTTACAAGTTCATCTTGATGGGGAGAATTATGAAGACCTACTTACTATTAATTCTCATGAAGTCTATCAAGCGATGATTGACGGAAAAGCTCCAAAAACATCGCAAGCTTCTCCGGAATACTTTATAGAACTTTTCACACAGTTTGCTAAGGAGAAAAGACAAGGTATCTATATTGCATTTTCCTCTGAGTTATCAGGAACTTATCAAACAGCTGTAATGATTCATAATCAGGTAAAAGATGAATACCCTGACCTGGACATTGAAATCGTCAATACGAAATGTGCGTCAATGGGAGTCGGGTTAATCGTAAAAAAGGCAGCCGAACTAGCAGCAAGCGGCGCCTCTAAAGAAGAGATTTTAGCTGACATCGAATTCCGCACTCATCATATGGAGCATCTATTCACAGTAGATAATCTTGAATACTTAGCTCGTGGCGGACGTATATCCAAAACATCTGCCCTTGTTGGCGGATTATTAAACATTAAACCGTTATTGCATGTTGAAGAAGGAAAGCTGGTTCCACTTGAAAAGATACGCGGTAAAAAGAAATTGATTAAACGAGTTATCGAATTAATGCATGAACGAGGCAAAAATTTGACAACCCAAACGATTGCTATCAGTCATGGTGACGATGCAGAAACCGCATTGGAGTGGAAGGACGCCATACAACATGAATTTGGGACAACTGAGTTCATGATTCATTCAATAGGTTCCGTAATTGGTGCACATGCCGGTCCTGGAACAATTGCTCTCTTCTTCTTAAACGATACCCCTGTGAAATCATAAACATACATACTCTCTTTCATAATTGTGAACAATATATATTGATCATGATTATGAAAGGGAGTTTTATTATGTCAAAAACAACTGATAACAATAAAAAGCCAAAAGATAACCAAGCTATAAATACTGAAAGAAATATCACTTATCAGGAAAACCTCGAAGCAGGTAAGCACTCTTATTCGAAGAAAACAGACCATAAATGAGGCAGGGGGCTGTCCCCTGCTTTTTTATATGAAGTTGTCGATATATACATATACAGCCTATATGGTTGTCTTCCTATCCTACTTTCTCTATAATAAAGGAAATAAACCCTGCTGGAGGTAAGTGATGGCAAAGGAAAATTCATTTGATATTGTATCCAAAGTAGACTTTTCAGAAGTAACAAATGCAGTGACTATGGCAATGAAAGAAATTCAGACCCGGTATGATTTTAAAGGAAGCTTAAGTAGCATTACCATTGATAAAGAAGACTTAGTTTTAGTATCTGACGATGAGTATAAACTCGATCAATTAAAGGATGTTTTAATTAGTAAGCTCATTAAACGTGACGTACCTATTAAGAACCTGGATTACGGAAAATTAGAAGGCGCTTCTGGTGGTACTGTTCGCCAACGGGCTAAACTCATTCAAGGCATCGATAAGGAACAAGCGAAAAAAATCAATACCATCATTAAAAACAGCGGACTTAAAGTGAAAAGTCAAATACAAGATGACCAAATCCGTGTAACTGGAAAAAACAGGGATGATCTACAAGGTATTATATCTGCTATCCGAGGCGCTGACCTATCCATTGACGTACAATTTTTAAATTACCGCTAATATTAGAGGCTCACCCACTATGGGTGGGTCTCTTTTTATGTTCTAGGACGCTCTCAGTCCTTTTTTCGAATGAATCACCTTAATGGAATATGTAAATGCTATTCATGTTCCCTTATATCCGAAGAATCTCATATACTTTTTACTTAGACATTATGCCCTTCTTCTAGGCTTTCTACAGGTCTTATATAAAAAATGATTTAATCTATTGTTTTAAGTTAAAGTAATGGGGATTTTACGCCAGATTTATTTTATTAGTTATTTTTACCATGTTTTCATATTCCAAAAGCAAGGAATAGAAATAGTGTAGATAATTAAACAGGAGGGGTTTTAATGACTAGTCAAAACCAAAATAAACAAGGATTTCCACCGCAACATCAACAGCATCAGCCTGGTGTGGAAACAAAAATGAATCCGAACCCCAAGTCGGTTAAATCTGAATATAAAGGAAGCGGCAAATTAAAAGGGAAAACCGCAATCATAACTGGCGGAGATAGCGGAATAGGTAAATCCGTCGCTATCTATTACGCAAAAGAAGGAGCTAATGTTGCAATTGCATACTTGGATGAACATCAGGATGCTAAAACAACAAAAGAATTGGTCGAAAAAGAGGGACAGAAATGTTTACTCATTTCCGGAGATATTGGTGATGAAGCCTTTTGTCAGGATGTCGTTAAAAAAACTATCGATGAGTTCGGCGGTTTGGATATTCTAGTCAACAACGCAGGTGAACAACACGTTCAGACAAGCATTCTTGATATTTCAGCTGAACAATTAGAAAAAACATTCCGTACTAATATCTTCTCGATGTTCCACTTAACAAAAGCTGCGTTGAAACATCTCAAAAAAGGAAGCAGCATTATTAATACAACCTCTATCACAGCCTATCAAGGTAATCCAAAATTAATCGATTACTCATCAACTAAAGGCGCAATTTTAGCATTCACAAGAGCACTTTCGAATTCTATTTCAAAAGATGGAATCAGAGTTAATGGTGTTGCTCCAGGTCCAATCTGGACTCCACTTATTCCTGCCTCATTCGGGGAAGTAGATGTTGCCAAATTCGGTCAAAATACACCTATGGGCCGCGCTGGCCAGCCAGAAGAATTAGCACCTGCCTATGTATATCTGGCAAGCGATGATTCATCCTATGTCAGTGGACAAGTTATCCATGTTAACGGTGGTACCGTTGTAAACGGATAATGAAATAAACTTCAAAAGCAGTGGTTTTCGTATATGAAAACCACTGTTTTTTTCATTATTTACGAAGGATTTTGACTGAACATATAGAAATCTAAGTCTAAGTGAGGAGTGATTTTATTTGACGTACATTGTGGATCCATGGTTTACCGTTCAAGAATTAGACTCGAAAACGTTTGCGATCAGTGAATATGGTCATTGGGAGAAGGTACATTCTTTTTTACTGCTGGGAGAGAACCAAGCTGCGTTAATTGATACAGGGTTAGGCATAGATACGATTAAACGGATAACAGACCAGTTAACAGATCTTCCTATTATCGTCTTGACGACACATGTGCATGCAGATCATATTGGGAGTCACGGTGATTTTGATACTATTTATGTTCATAATGATGATGCCGACTGGCTGATTAACGGAATTAAAGGATTGTCATTGAAACAAATAAGAAAGGATATGTCTCGCGATATCACCATACCCGTCCCAGAATTATTTGATCCT
>NZ_JBFUIB010000336.1:0-4133 GCF_056402095.1 Peribacillus sp. P4_C12 | reverse complement strand
GTGTTTACAGAATGGAATAAAGGAGAGCTTGATAGCTATTTAATCGAAATTACTGCTGATATTTTCAAAAAATATGATGATGAAACTGGCAAGCCAATGGTCGATATCATTTTAGATAAAGCAGGCCAAAAAGGAACAGGGAAATGGACAAGCCAAAGTGCCCTTGACCTTGGGGTTCCGCTTCCAATCATCACGGAATCTGTATTTGCTCGGTTTATCTCAGCAATCAAGGAAGAGCGTGTAGAAGCGAGCAAAATCCTTCGTGGACCAAAAGCTGAGTCATTTACTGGTGATAAAAAGGCATTGATTGAAAGTATTCGGAAAGCTCTTTATATGAGTAAAATTTGTTCATATGCACAAGGCTTTGCCCAAATGAAGGCAGCATCCGAAGAAAATAACTGGGATCTCCAATATGGAGAAATCGCAATGATCTTCCGTGGGGGCTGTATCATTCGTGCACAATTCCTACAAAAAATCAAAGAAGCGTACGATCGTAAAGCGAACCTGAACAATCTGCTTCTTGATTCTTATTTCCAAGGTATTGTAGAAAGCTATCAAGGTGCTTTACGTGAGGTAGTTTCTACAGCAGTTATGAATGGAATTCCTGTTCCATGCTTGGCATCTGCACTTGCTTATTTTGACAGTTATCGTACAGAAACGCTACCAGCAAACCTGATTCAAGCTCAACGCGACTATTTTGGTGCACATACGTATCAACGTATCGATAAAGAAGGAACTTTCCATACAGAATGGATGGAAAAATAAATGAAAGTAAGCCGGCTTAAAAAGGGAGATTTCCTTTTTAAGTCGGTTTTTTTTGGCCTTTTAACGCCAATGCAGTGTGGTCACTTTACCATATAAGCCACTTCCTCCTCACATAGAACATAAAAAGGGGTGTTCGAATTAAAGCATGTGGACGAGATATGGTGAATAAAATTTTATATATTGGCTGGATAAGGATAAAATGGTAATGCTATACTGGTAATAAATAGGGCCTTTGTATTTTCTTTTTTGATAAAAAACATAGTATTATATATGTCATTCAATCTTGTTCTTTAGGTTTAAACACCTGCAAAGGAATGGTTAGTAAAGTCTAATGAAGATCGAAGGATACAGTATGACGTTAAGAGAGAGAGAGAAGGAGCGGGTAACTGTGTATATCATTTGGGTGGCTTTAGCTATAATGTTATTTTTTATTGGCTTTGAATTTGGTGTATCATTTTGGCTTAATTCAGAAACAGATAAAGAAATGTCAAAATCCAAGGAAATGATTCATACTATCCGAGCGAAATTAGTCAGGAAGAGTGCCTCATGAATAGAGAAGAGGATGCAGATTCACTGCATCCTCTTTATTATTTAATTAATCATTTTTCTTTTCTGATTTCTCGATTTGCCACCAAATATGTCCATCTTCGGCTAGAAGCTCATCGGATGCAAGGGGGCCTGTCGATCCTGCTTCATAATTAGGGAACGATTCTTCTTTAGTATTTTCCCATGCATTAGAAATGGTGTCGACAAACTTCCATGAAAGGGCCACTTCGTCCCAGTGTGTGAAGTTTGTAGCATCTCCACGCATGCTGTCAAACAATAGCTTCTCATAGGCTTCAGGAGAGTTAATATGTTCAATTCCTTTGTTGGAGACGGTAAGTTTCACAGGCTTCGTATTCGACGTTGTCCCAGATTTTTTAACATTTAAGTATAGAGTGATTCCTTCATCAGGCTGGATATGGATAACGAGAAGATTCGGGTTCAAGGTTTCTTCCGTTTTATAATACAGATTCATTGGGATATCTTTAAATTGGACGACAATTTTTGTTGATTTTACATCCATTCGCTTACCTGTTCGGATATAAAAGGGAACACCGGCCCAGCGGAAGTTATCAATCATCAATTTACCTGCAACATAGGTTTCTGTGTTGGAATCTGGATTTACGTTCAATTCATCGCGATAAGCCGAAAGTGTTTGTGCGCCTACTTTACCGCTGCCATATTGACCACGGACAAAGTATTGATTGACTTCTTCCACTTTCATTGGCCGTAGCGAACGCAGTGCTCGTACCTTTTCGCTACGCACCTCTTCTGTTGTCAAAGCAATCGGAGGTTCCATAGCAAGTAGGGCAACCATCTGCAACAGATGGTTCTGGACCATATCTCTAAGGGCACCGCTGGTTTCATAGTAACGACCCCGTTCTTCAACCCCTAGCGTTTCGCTTGATGTAACTTGAATGTTAGAAATATAGCGGTTATTCCAAAGCGGTTCAAAGAGCGCATTGGAAAAACGAATGACTTCAATATTCTGAACCATTTCTTTTCCTAGGTAATGATCGATTCGATAGATTTCATCTTCAGCGAAAGCGGTACGAATTTGCTCATTCAATATTTGTGCTGTTTCGAAACTGTGTCCAAACGGCTTTTCTATGACAAGACGCTTATAGCCAGTCGTATCAGTCAAGCCTTGTGCTTTAATCTGCTCGGCAATTGTCCCGAAAAACTCCGGTGCCATCGCTAAATAAAAGATTCTATTACCTTCTAATTGATACTGTCCGTCTAAATTTTCAGCAAAACCTTTTAACTGCAAATACGATTCAGAGCTCGTTACATCATGAGAATGATAATGGAAGTGGGAAATGAATTCATCGACTCTTTCTTCCGCATGTCCGAACGTAAGGATGGATTCTTTAACACTTGATTGAAACTCCTCAGTGGACAATGGTCTTCTTGCTACACCAACGACCGCAAATTTGTTGATTTTTTGTTTTTGAAATAGTCGATATATGGAAGGAAATAGTTTCCGTTTCGCTAAATCTCCGGTAGCACCAAAAATCATGATTAATGCTGTGGGTTTATTGTTTTCTGTCATGTTAAAACCTCAACTTTCCGTTAATTCCGTCGTATGAAGTTGGAATTTCTGTATATGTACCAATTTCTAATTTTACGGTTAGCTTACCCTCAAAGCAATCAATTTGCGCATTTTTTCTCATATTTCATGAAAAGTTTAAAATGGCTCTAGTTTTAAAAGAGTCATAAATGAAAGAGCACCTTTGTTATGCTATAGTTAAATTATAAAGTTTTTGCAACGGAGGTAGGAATGTGGATTTTGTTTTATTAGGTACAGGCGCTGGTGTTCCGGCAAAAGCGCGTAATGTGACGGCAATCGCTCTTCAATTATTGGAAGAACGAGGAACGGTTTGGTTATTCGATTGTGGGGAAGCAACACAGCATCAAATTTTAAAAACGGCAGTTAAACCGCGTAAAATAGAAAAGATTTTTATTACCCATTTACATGGTGACCATATCTTTGGGCTTCCTGGTTTATTAAGTAGCAGGTCTTTTCAGGGCGGGGTAGAAAAATTGACTGTGTATGGCCCAAAAGGTATTGATGCCTATATTACGACAAGCTTACAAGTCAGTGGCACTCATTTAAAATATCCATTAGAAATTATTGAAATAGAGGAAGGCATAGTTTTTGAGGACGAGCAGTTTACAGTGACTGCTTTGTCTCTTGATCACGGTATTTATAGTGTCGGTTACCGTATTGTAGAGAAAGACCGTCCAGGAAGCTTACTTGTAGACCAGTTGCTTCAGGAAGGTGTGAAGCCGGGACCTCTTTTTAAAGCGTTGAAAAACGGTGAAATGGTCCAACTCGATGATGGTCGCGTCTTGAATGGAAAAGATTATCTTGGTGATCCTCAAAAAGGTCGGATAATCACAGTTCTTGGTGATACAAGAGTATGCAGTAATGCTCTTATTCTGGCTGAATCTGCGGATTTTCTTGTTCATGAAGCTACCTTTTCGGCAGAAGAAACTGAAATGGCATCGGCCTATTTTCATTCGACCACCGTGCAGGCTGCAGAAACGGCGATGAAAGCAGGAGCTAAGCAGCTAATTCTTACTCATATTAGTTCTCGCTATACTCTCGAGGATTCGGAACGGCTAAAAGAGGAAAGTAAGGCAATTTTCGCAAACACGATAATGGCAGAAGATTTAATGGCGATTAAAATTCCCTTATATGTAGAGGAATAGAGAAGCTGAAATCAAAGCGATTGTTTGATATAATAATTCAATTGTTTATTGGATATACAAAGGAGTGTAAAAAATGACTGACCAAAGCAATCTACATACTAAGGCAATGG
>NZ_JBFUIB010000335.1:0-4140 GCF_056402095.1 Peribacillus sp. P4_C12 | reverse complement strand
TTTTCTTCATTATGATGGTTCATCCGTGTCCTTTTCTTTTTCGATGACTTTCAATCCATTTTCCCCTGAATTTTCAATCACATGTTTAAGGATGGATAGTTTGTTATCCCAAAATTGATCGTAAAAAGAAAGCCACTGTTTCAATTCCGCTAAAGGTTCTGGCTGAAGCCGAAAGCGTTTCTCTCTTCCGACCTTCCGGCCACTGACCAATTCAGCTTCAGAAAGGATATGAAGATGCTTGGCAATCGCTGTACGGCTCATGGAAAAGTGAGAAGTGATTTCTGAAATGGGTAAATCCCCTTCAGCAAGCAATTGCAGGACCTTTCTGCGGGTAGGGTCTGCAATAGCCTGAAATACATCATGCTTTTCTGCTTCAGACACTTAGCCCTCAACAGCCTTTTTAAGTTTTTGATTAACAATCTGTTCCCAGCCATGTGCCATTCTATCACGAATCACTGAGCTTTTTTCGTTCGGTTTCGGAAGAATCGTGTCCGGCTCTTTCCAACCGCCATGAATAAGGGTAAACTCCGTTTTGCCATCCAGTTCTTTTAAAATGAACGAAACGATCCAACCATCCGTATCCCAGGAGAACGAGAGCCGATGTGGAGCATCTATCTCTAATACTTTACAAGGTGATGGGCCAAAAGGTGATTGTACATGGAACTCCTGTCCCACTTTCGGCTGAAAATCATTTGGCATGAACCATGAAGCTATACCCTCGGCAGTCGAAACTGTATCCCAAACTTTTTGGATGGGTGCTTCAAGAATAACCGTCTTTTTGACATCTTGTAGTGTATTCTGATTTGATTCCATACTAATTCTCCTTTTTTATCATAAATATAAAACCATTTGGTTTCGCTTTTGTTGATTATATAAAACCATTTGGTTTCATGTCAATGATAACTTGTCTCCATGCATTTATTTTTATTCATGATTTTAGAGAAATACTGCGCTTAAAACAATCCAGCCCGTTTGCTTAATTACCCAATTCTTCAATTTGGTTTGCCAGGCTTGTTATATTCTCGATGGATTTCATTATCTCTGAATTTTCTAGTGCCTCGGGGTCGAATTGACCATTTTCAATATTATTTAGGTATAAATCAATTCCATCTGACAGCTGTTGGTTAGAACTGACGGTTTTTTCATGGATGCTTTCTGCTATTTGGGGTGGTTCAGTTGCATTGAATTCTTCAATCTCCGTTTTCATCAGTTGTAGTTCTTTTTCAAGATTTTCTCTTGCTTCGGTATCAGTGGCGGCATCTTGGGACAATGCGGGCACTTCATTGGCAAATTCCTTAACTGTACTTACATACCCTGTCGCATTATCTGCATATTCCAATGATGAATTGACTTCTCCCAAAAGCGAGCACCCGCTTAATGTAAGGATGGACATAAAAGCAATGGCTATAATTTTTTTCATATGTTCCTCCAATGTGATTTTATAGTGATGATTAGATGGGTAAGAATCTTTTTTTATAAATCGCTGCTATGGAATTCAGTATAAAGCTAGGGATTTTCTTCGGGAAAAATGACTTCGAATAGAAGAGATGAAAAGCACTTTTCAAGTCGTGCCACTGATTGCAGGATTTCACTTGCTTAAACCTTGCAACATCAATGATCTTCACCTTCTTTTCAGAAGTGATAAAGATGTTTCTTAAATGGATATCTGAAGGATTTAATCCCTCTTTCCTTGCTAATTGTAATGCATGGTCAATCTCTTTTATGTTTTCTTCCGTTATCGGGATTCCTAATGTTAAACATTCAAAAAGAGTGTTGCCTTCGATGTGATCTATAACTAAATAATTCTCACCCGCATCATAAAGAGTAGGATAGTAGTCGATAGATTGAACAGTTTGGTATATCTCAGCTTCTACTTTAGCCGTGTGAGTATGGTTCGGAAAAAACACTTTCATTGCTTTATTGGTAGAATGTATTCTAAATACATAAGCACTTCGGCCTTTTCCAATAAGTGATAAAGAATGATCGGCATCTAGTAATGTATTATTTTTATCATGAGAAATCTTGACACTTTGAGCTAATTCACTATATTGCTGCATACTTTTCACCTCTATTAGTAGTATTATCGCTTCAAATTTTTTTCAATAAAAAAGACGGTATAACCGATTGTTGGTTATACCGTCTTTAAAAATTAAAAGACCTCACCAAATAATCGGCAAGGTCTTGCAAACAACTGAAAATTAGTTGCCAATAAAGCCGAGGATAAAATCCTGTATTGACGACTTTATTGTATAGCTACTCCCCTTAACAGAAGGATTCCTATAAGTATATATAAGTAATTATATAGTTTATTATGACAAAGCGTCAAACAAAAGGATTGGACGTCTTACTCTACATATATATTCCGGACTTTTTTTAAAAATGTGCATTTATTTAGTCGAACGTTAATTATTATTTCAATTGGAGATAGGCTGTTCTGAAGTAAGTATTAAATTCAAAACTAAATCTTCATATTTTTTCTAAATAACTCCTCTGGAAGTGGGGTTTTTTTGCATTCATCATTAATTCTGCTCGGTTTTTATTTGTCATCCAATAGCGTATTTTTTCCGTTTTAACTTTGGGACGTGGACTATATTACAATTATATCTATTTGATTACTTAAATGTCTGTTAGATTACTATTTAGTTAAAATCGATTCTATAGATCTGAAGACACTAGGAAATATGATATATTTTTAAAGGAATAAGTATAAATACCTATAACACAACTATGATTCTAACCGATATTTAAAAAAATGGTAAAAATATAATTCTTTAGTAGGGAGAATGGGATGAAGAAATTAATTATACCGACTTTCTGTTTTGCAGTATTGTCTACAGTTGCTTTCGAAGAAAAAATATCTGCAGCTCCACTACCGGCAGAACAAATAAATACTATAGAAACTAGTAACAAGTATGTAAATGTAAGTTCAGGCTCGCTCAATATGCGGAAAAGTGCATCTGAAAACGCCGGCGTAGTAGCGAAGCTGATGAAAGGTACGCAGGTAACGGTGTATTCGGAATCTAACGGTTGGGCGAAGATCAAAGCCGATGGAAAAGAAGGATATGTCAGTACCAAATATCTATCGACAACGAAGACTGTAACGGTAACCACAGCTACTACCGCAGTTAAAACGACAACGAAATATGTAAACGTAAGTTCCGGAACACTCAATATGCGAAAAAGTGGGACGGAAACTGCCAGCATAGTTGCGAAGCTTTCGAAAGGCATGCAGGTAACGGTATATTCGGAATCCAAAGGGTGGGCGAAGATCAAAGCCRATGGAAAAGAAGGATATGTCAGTACTAAATATCTATCGACAACGAAGCCTGTAACGGGTTCCACACCATCCGCCCCTGTTAAAACGGCGACGAAATATGTAAATGTAAGTTCTGGGACGCTYAATATGCGAAAAAGTGGAACGGAAACTGCCAGCATAGTTGCGAAGCTTTCGAAAGGCATGCAGGTAACTTTATATTCGGAATCCAAAGGTTGGGCGAAGATCAAAGCCRATGGAAAAGAAGGATATGTCAGTACYAAATATCTATCGACAACGAAGMCTGTAACGGGATCCACACCATCCACCCCTGTTAAAGCGACGACGAAATATGTAAATGTAAGTTCTGGGACACTCAATATGCGAAAAAGTGGGACGGAAACTGCGAGCATAGTMGCGAAGCTKTCGAAAGGYACGCAGGTAACGGTGTATTCGGAATCTAAAGGTTGGGCGAAAATCAAAGYTAATGGAAAAGAMGGRCATGTYAGTACCAAATATTTATCGACAACAAAGCCTGTAAYGGGATCCACACCATCCACCCCTGAAAAAACGACGACGAAATATGTAAATGTAAGTTCWGGGACGCTCAATATGCGGAAAAGTGGGACGGAAASTGCYAGCATAGTMGCGAAGCTRTCGARAGGYACGCAGGTAACGGTGTATTCAGAATCCAACGGTTGGGCAAAAATCAARGCSGATGGAAAAGACGGGTATGTCAGTACCAAATATTTATCGACAACAARGCCAGAAACGGAATCCACACCATCCATACCTGAAAAAACGACGACGAAATATGTAAATGTAAGTTCAGGGACGCTCAATATGCGGAAAAGTGGGACGGAAAGTGCCAGCATAGTCGCGAAGCT
>NZ_JBFUIB010000334.1:0-4148 GCF_056402095.1 Peribacillus sp. P4_C12 | reverse complement strand
AGCTGGAGTCTTTATATAACAAGCAGAATAGTACCGGTTCTGAAGAAGCTAAAATCCTGTTTCTTGATGAGCAAATTTTGGAGCTTGAAAAACAATTGAAATTACAGAAGAAGAAGGAGGAGAATAATCGCAAACGTTCGCTGCTCATAAATGGCAGTTTAATAGGACTTTTATGTTTGGGTGCAATAGGAAGTTTTTTCAGTGACCAGATATTAGTAGGAAGTATACTTCTGACAGCGGCCGTTTTGTTTGCAGTTTCTAGGTCTTTATTCAAGGGAGATGATATATTGTCCGGGTTTAACCGTCAACTTGATGAAGCGAAAAGGAAAAGGGCTGTATTTGAGAGTAAGGCAAAAACTAACAGAGAGATTGAAGGAGAGTCGATGGGGCAACTGCTTGAACAAGATTACCGTCTTCAAAGGGAGCTCGAAAATGAACGGTTTAAATATGAAGAGCGAGAGGAAGCCTTCGAAACGACTATCCAGGAATACGCCGCCTGGGAAGCAAGCAGGGACCGACTAAATAAAGAAGTGAGCACCATCATTAATGGCTGGGGGATGCCTTATTCCGGAGTGGAAATCAATCTTGAATCCGTATTTGAATTGCTTGAGAAGTGGAAGGAAGCCGTTGAAAGGAAACATGAAAAAATCAGACAATATCAATTTTTACATTCAGAGTTTGAAGGTAAATCGGAGGCTTTATTTCAATTTGCTCTAGGGATTGGTCTGGAGCCCTCTACTTGGAGGGACGCAATCAGCCTTTTGAAACGAGAAATAAACAATACGATGGAAAAAAACGTTCAACTTACACAATGGATGCAGGAACTGAGCCGTTTAACGAATGAAATAGAGCGGCTGTCGATAGAAAAAGACTATCTTGATGTGGAAAAGGAACAGCTTTTTGCCATAGCGCATGTTAAGGGTGAGGAAGAGTTTCGTCAAAACGCGGTCTTGTCTGAGGAGAAAGTCATGTTGCAAAAACAATATGATTTGCTAACCATTCAAATAGGGCAATCCCGAATGCAGTCTGAACTGATTCAAACTCTCTATAAACAGGGAATCAGCACATATACTCTTGAAAAATTGGAACAAAAGCGAGCGGATTTAGTAAAGGAAAAATCACTTTTATTGGAGAAGCGGTCCGATACGAAGCAAAGAATCAAACAGCTTGAGGCTTCAGGTATTTATGACGATTTACTTCATCATTTTTATGAAGAAAAAGCGGCTTTTAACGAGGAAGCGAAGGAATGGGCGAAATTTTCCATAGCCAAAAGCTTATTAAATAAAACTCTAGACCGATATAAACGGGAACGTCTCCCGAAGGTCATCGCTGAAGCAGAACAACATTTTGCCTTTTTAACAAATGGGCGCTATAGGAAGATAAACCTTGATCAGTCAGGTGATGGACTTTGGGTAGAGCGCAGTGATGGCTTGAGTTTCAGTGCTGAGGAGGTCAGCCGTGGAACAGCAGAGCAAATTTATGTTTCCTTAAGGCTCGCGCTTGCTGATCATACCTTCGAGGATGATTCATTCCCACTCATCATTGATGATAGTTTTGTTAATTTTGACGGGGTAAGGACAAAACGGATGCTTGAATTATTGAAAAAGGTGTCGGAAAAGCGGCAAATTTTCTTTTTTACATGTCACCAACATGTATTGGAAAATTTCACAGAAAATCAAGTAATTCGGCTATCTAAGCAAGTTTTGCATCAAAATGAGAAGGATATAATTATTTCTGAAATATAATGAAATTTAAATTACTAATAAAGAGAGTGAAGGCATTGAATATGAATGAGTTTGTTAACCATCATGATTCTTCTCTACTATTAATCATCGAAAAGGAGTTTCCTGATAAACGGTGTGTTGGGGGGAAGTATTCTGCCGAAGAACATACAATCACTTTATAATAGAGATATCGAAATTCAGTGTGAACGTGTCCTAGGCTCGCTTGAAAGACTTGAGGAGTATACCTGGATTATCTTCACCCATGAACTGGGTCACGCGTTAGATCCGAATCTTGCTATGCTGAGTGAGGAGTTATCCTGTACGAAAAATCCAGATATCCTTTATCAAATAGAAGTCAATGCATGGAATATTGCCGAGGAACTAATTCCTTTTATCGATCAGGATTTGTTCTTCCTAATTAGAAATGAATCATTGGTTTATTGCACAAATCGCCTGCTTGTTAGTTAAAAAAACCTCTCCCAATATAGGAGAGGTTTTTTGTTTTTTCTTGATTTTACCTATAAATGAAGAAGGGTCATCTATCCTTACTGAAAAGCCCGCATTTATTTCAAGTGGTGGCAGAATTAACATGCTTGCTACTAAGTTCCCGCCTAGTAGAGCTGATACAGGTAGCTGTGCCATGTAACAAGAACTTGATGGTGGACTATTTAACCGATATGGCAATGCCTTAAATTAAGCGATATAGCTTGTGTGTTATTTCAGCAAATTACCTTTGTCTGAATAATGGACTGAGTTTTTTTATCATTTGATTGGATGATATTAATGTTAACTAAGGATTCTTCATATATTTAATCGAAGGATAACTTTATTAAAGGATAATTATTTTTGTATTCATAAAGAAGAACAGAAACTATGTTTTTTTTGTTTTTATCTTTTTTAAAATTGACATTGATAATCATTTTCATTAAACTGATATTATTAGACTAATAAGGGGAGTATTTTAATGCGACCAGCTATTAACACACAGTCTTTATCGCTCGGTTATGGTGAAAAATTAATTATAAATGAAATGAATATAGAAATACCTCATGGGGAGATCACCGTATTCATTGGTGCAAATGGATGTGGGAAATCAACGCTTCTTCGTTCGGTTGCCCGTTTGTTAAAGCCTCAATCCGGTTCAGTTTTACTTGAGGGAAAAGCTATTTCTTCCATGTCATCGAAGGATGTAGCAAGGAAGATGGCGATTCTTCCACAATCGCCTATTGCCCCTGAAGGACTTACGGTCTATCAACTTGTTAAACAAGGAAGATATCCATATCAAAGCTGGTTGAAGCAGTGGAGCTCTTTGGATGAGGAAAAAGTTCAAAAGGCAATTGAAGCAACGAACCTAACAGAATTGAAGGATCGGGCGGTCGATGAATTATCAGGAGGTCAGAAGCAAAGGGCCTGGATAGCGATGACCCTAGCGCAGGATACGGACATCATTTTATTGGATGAACCGACTACATATCTTGATATGGCACATCAAATCGACATTTTGGACTTATTATTCGATTTGAATGAATCTGAGAATCGAACAATTGTGATGGTGCTTCATGATTTGAATCTGGCTTGCCGCTATGCGGATAATCTGGTGGCTCTTAAAGATGGAGCGATATATGATCAGGGACGGCCAGAGGATATTATCACTCCTGAAATGGTTCATCAAGTATTCGGAATGAAGTGTAAAATTTCGTTTGATCCGATTTTTGGCAGCCCAATGTGTATCCCGTTTGGAAAGGGGCGTTATGCCCAAAGTCAGGTAAAAGCGCTGGCCAATGCATAAACTTTCTTCTTCTATAGAAAAAGAGCTGCAAACGTATCGGATTTCCCTCAAAGATGAAGCTCAAGTTTCCAAGTCGTTTGATCATATTGATGGGTTGCTTCAGTATGCACAGGCCCGGACTGGAGCGGAAACGACAAGAGTTGCAGCCTCAATGTGGTTCAGACGTTATGCCTTTTTTGTTACGGCACAATTGTACATGATCAGCAAGCATCGGCTCACTTGGAATGGTACACTTCAGGACATGGGTGTCTTGGATAATCCCGAAGATAAGAATTGGTTGCCAAACTTTTGGCTGAAAAATAACAGTTGGAGAGATGTTTCGGAAAAGGATAGCCCTTTAGCACTCAAATCCATATTAAGCAGGTTTGGTGAGGAAGCTATTCTTCCACTTTCTAAAGCTACTAAAATATCGAAACTTGTACTCTGGGAGAACATTTGGGGCTATACGGTATGGATGTATGCCGAGTTACTGAAACAGCCAGATATAAAAACACGAGTTGAAACGGACATTGAAAGGCTGCTTGAAGATGAGATTTGGATGAATATAGAAAGGCATTCACCATTTAAACGATTCATTGGAGAAAAAACCATTCCTGAGTCCATGAATCCTTATAAACGAGTGACATGCTGTTTAT
>NZ_JBFUIB010000333.1:0-4161 GCF_056402095.1 Peribacillus sp. P4_C12 | reverse complement strand
ATAAGGGTGGTACCGCGATACATAAACCTCGTCCCTTTCTGGGATTGGGGTTTTTTTGTGTTTATTTTTACAAAAGGAAAATAAAGGAGGAAGACATGATGCAGGAACGTTTACTAGAACTGCAGGAAGAAGCGTTGCAAAAAGTTGCCGCAGCTTCCGAACTAAAGGAACTGAATGAAGTCCGTGTTTCTTATTTAGGGAAAAAAGGGCCTATCACTGAGGTATTACGTGGCATGGGTAAATTGTCAGCGGAGGAACGGCCGAAAATCGGTGCTCTTGCTAATGATGTTCGTGAAGCAATCGCTTCAAAAATTGAGGAGAAACAAAAAGCTCTTGAAACAGCTGCTGTCAATGCAAAGCTAGCAACAGAAACCATTGATGTTACACTTCCAGGACGACCGGTTAACAAGGGGAATCTTCACCCATTAACACGTGTTGTAGAAGAAATTGAAGATTTATTCATCGGTATGGGTTACACAGTTGCAGAAGGTCCAGAAGTCGAAAGCGACTACTACAATTTTGAGGCATTGAACCTGCCAAAAAGCCATCCGGCACGTGATATGCAGGACTCTTTCTACATCACAGATGAAATCCTAATGCGTACACACACTTCACCGGTACAAGCTAGAACGATGGAAAAACATAAAGGCCAAGGCCCTGTTAAAATTATTTGCCCTGGTAAAGTATATCGCCGTGATAACGATGACGCGACACACTCCCATCAATTCCAACAAATTGAAGGCCTGGTCATCGATGAAAACATCAGCATGAGCGACCTGAAAGGTACGCTTGACGTGTTTGCGAAAAAAGTATTTGGTCAAGACCGTGAAATCCGTCTTCGTCCAAGTTTCTTCCCATTTACAGAACCATCTGTTGAAGTTGATATTTCTTGTAAAATCTGCGGTGGAAAAGGCTGCAGCGTCTGTAAACAAACAGGCTGGATTGAAGTGCTGGGCGGCGGGATTGTTCACCCGAACGTACTTGAAATGGCTGGATTTGATTCGAAAAAATACTCAGGATTCGCTTTTGGAATCGGTGTGGAACGAATCGCAATGTTGAAATACGGTGTGGATGATATCCGTCACTTCTATACAAATGATGTTCGTTTCTTAAAACAATTCCATCATCACGAAGCATAAATTTTATTTTAAAAAGGAGGACCTACCATGTTTGTGTCATATAAATGGTTGCAAGATTATGTAGACCTTTCCGGCATCAATGCAACAGAGCTTGCTGACAAAATCACAAAAAGCGGTATTGAGGTTGAAGGGGTAGAAAAGAAAAGTGAAGGGCTTAAAGGAGTTGTCATCGGACATGTACTAGAACGTGAACAGCATCCAAATGCCGATAAATTGAATAAATGTCTAGTCGATATCGGGGCAGAAAATCCCGTTCAAATCATCTGTGGTGCACCGAATGTCGATAAAGGTCAAAAAGTCGCGGTGGCTACTGTCGGCGCTGTGCTTCCGGGCAACTTCAAAATTAAGAAAGCAAAACTTCGCGGAGAAGAATCGCACGGTATGATTTGTTCGCTTCAAGAATTGGGTTTTGAATCCAAGCTTGTGTCTAAAGACTATGCAACAGGCATCTTCGTGTTTCCAAATGATACGGAAGTAGGTAAAGATGCATTAGAAGAGCTTGGCTTAAGCGATGAAGTGCTGGAACTTGGCTTAACCCCAAACCGCTCTGACGCTTTGAGCATGCTTGGTGTTGCCTACGAAGTAGGGGCTATTCTTGGTCGGGAAGTAAAATGGCCGGTTATCGAGAATGAAGAAGCAGCTGAAAAAGCATCAGATTATATTAGTGTCAAAGTGGAAGCGAAAGCAGATAATCCATTATACATCGCTAAAATCATCAAAGATGTAAAAGTCGGTCCGTCACCGCTTTGGATGCAGACTCGTCTTATGTCTGCAGGTATTCGTCCGCATAATAACGTAGTCGATATTACGAACTACATTTTGCTTGAATATGGTCAACCGCTACATGCATTTGATTATGATCGTTTTGGTTCAAAAGAAATTGTCATTCGCAGAGCGAAAGATGCAGAAAAAATCGTCACATTGGATGAAGCGGAGCGGACTTTGACACCTGAACATTTAGTAATCACTAATGGCAACGAGCCGGTTGCGATTGCTGGTGTGATGGGTGGAGCTAATTCCGAAGTGAAAAATGATACAACGAATATTATTATTGAAAGTGCTTATTTTGCTGGTACTGTAGTTCGTAAAGCTTCAAAAGATCACGGTTTACGCAGTGAAGCCAGTGCCCGTTTTGAAAAAGGAGTCGATCCAGCCCGGGTACGTGAAGCTGGAGAGCGTGCGGCTCAATTAATTGCACAGTATGCAGGCGGAACAATTCTACAAGGAACAGCAGAAGTTGACGAATTAACAATGGAACCTGCTGTAATAAGCATCACACTTGAAAAAATCAACACACTTCTTGGTACGGGCATGACGGTATCTGAAGTAGAGTCAATCTTCAAACGCCTGCAATTTGGAGTGGAGCTTGACAATGAAACGTTCACAATCACAGTTCCTACCCGCCGTGGTGATATTACGATTGAAGCGGATTTAGTTGAAGAAGCGGCACGTTTATATGGGTATGACAACATTCCCGCAACGTTGCCAATCGGTTCAGCAACTCCAGGTCAATTGACGGACTATCAAATCAAACGTCGGAAAGCTCGCCGTACCCTTGAAGGAGCAGGCCTTTACCAAGCAGTGACCTATTCACTGACGAGCCAGGAAAAAGCGGCCCAATTCGCATTGGAAACTCGCGAATCCATTCGTTTGGCAATGCCAATGAGTGAAGAACGAAGCCAATTGCGCTTGAGCATCGTGCCACAATTATTAGAAGTTGTGAAATACAATAATGCTCGCCAACTTGATTCACTTGCCTTATATGAAATCGGTTCAGTATTCTTTAAGCAGGACGGACAAGAGCTTCCTGAAGAGAAAGAACATATTGCTGGGGCTATCACAGGCCTATGGGAATCCCACCTATGGCAAGGCGAAAAGAAACCCGTGGATTTCTATGTAGCTAAAGGCGTGATTGAAGCGTTATTCGATACACTAGGTTTAGCTGATCAAATCAGTTATCGCCAAGCGGAAATCAATGATATGCATCCAGGACGGACAGCTGAGGTACTGTTGAATAGTGAAGTGATTGGCTTCATCGGACAGGTGCACCCAACGGTACAAAAAGACTTGGATATTAAAGAAACATACATTTTTGAACTTTCCTTAAAAGCATTAGCTGAAGCGGAAGTGGCGCCAATTGCCTATGAAACTATTCCGCGCTACCCATCGACCACACGCGATATCGCGCTTGTTGTTGATAAAGCAACAAAAGCTGGGGACATTCAAAGCATTATTATAGAAGCCGGTGGAAAGTTGCTGAAAGAAGTAGGCATCTTCGATTTATACGAAGGCGAAAGAATGGAGCAAGGTAAGAAATCCATCGCTTACTCACTGAAATACTTCGATCCGGAACGCACACTAACGGACGAGGATATTACAAAAGCACATGATAATGTACTTGCGGCTGTTAAAGAAAAAGCTGGCGCAGAACTACGAGGATAATTTCAAAAAGACAGCCTCCTGAATTTTGGGAAGCTGTCTTTTTATAATCAGAACTCACGAGTAAACAGAGCGAACTCACGAGTAAACGGGATGAATTCACGAGTAAACAGGGCGAACTCACGAGTAAACAGAGCGAATTCACGAGTAAACAGAGCGAACTCACGAGTAAACAGGATGAATTCACGAGTAAACGGGATGAATTCACGAGTAAACAGAGCGAACTCACGAGTAAACAGGATGAATTCACGAGTAAACAGAGCGAACTCACGAGTAAACAAAGCGAATTCACGAGTAAACAGAGCGAATTCACGAGTAAAGCAAAAAAAATACTCAGACCATTACATTAAGGACAGCCGCTTTCCTTATTTATGATATTTCTGTTGATATAGTCGCTTCGCTTTTTCCGTATTGGCAAAGTGAGTTTTCGTAAATTCATTTAAAGAGTCGATTCCTTTTTCGTGAATCAATCGTGCTGCTGCTTCATCGACAGCAAAGCCGGCACCTTTAGGGATTTTGAAACCGGCTTTTTCACTCAGCAAATCAAAGCGTTTTACGAATGCATAGCGTGCCAGGATGGAAG
>NZ_JBFUIB010000332.1:0-4170 GCF_056402095.1 Peribacillus sp. P4_C12 | reverse complement strand
ATGTTGTTACTACAGCTGCCCCAACTACTTCCGCCAGTTGACGCAATTCAGGTGAAGCTTCTGCCGTGATGGCGCCACCTCCGACAACAATCACTGGTCGTTCAGAGGACAACAGTAATTTTGCTGCGGCTTCGATTGCCTCTGGGTCAGGACGAAGTCTTCCCATCGGCATTCTTTTCTTAAGATCATGAATTTCAACATCTGCACTTTCAGCTTGTACGTCCATTGGAACTTCTACATGTACGGGACCTGGTCTTCCACTCAACATAGAGTTAAAGGCACGGTGCATAATGAACGGAAGCTCATCAACTCGGCTGACTTCCCAATTTCGCTTAGTTACTCCTTCAGTGACGCGATTAAAATCGTTAGAGTGGTAACGATCTAATTCCTGCATGCATCCGTGACCACGCATATGGGTTCCAACCCCACCAGTAAGAAGAAGAGTGGCCGTCGAGTCGGCATAGGCTGCGGCTAATCCAATTATCGTATTTGCTGCACCAGGACCCACGGAAGTCATAGCAGCCATCGGTTTTCCAGAAGCACGGTAATATCCGTCTGCGAGATGAACAGCACTTTGCTCGTGCATCATCTGGATAAAGGGAATTTCACAGCCTTCCTGATGGAAAGCATCCATGAGTGTCCAGCTTCCATGACCAGGAATACCTGCAACATAAGGAACTCCATAATTTTTTAAAGCCTTCGCAATAATTTGACTACCTGTTAATGTCTTACGACTACTTGCACCATTACTCAATTTTTCGACTTCATTTTTCACGGTATCGATTGATTTGCTCATAATTTTTCTCCCTTTCTCGTTTTGTTGACCGGTTCACCTCTACGATAGACCCAAAATTGAATCACTCTTATCAGGATTACCTTTTATATTTAGTTTTTTGTTGACCGGTCAACCTTAACATATTTGGTTCATACTTTTTCTTTGTTGACCGGTTCACTAACAAAACTAACATTTTAATAATTTTTTGTAAAGAACAATTTTTATATAATTTAATATATTCAGATAAATAGATCTGCTATCACACATGACAATTCCTTCTTAAACTTGTCTCATAGCAGTTATCTTTTTTTCATAACAAAGTGCTTGGAGGCTCCACCATTACGGTCTTCTATCATTTAGCTCGTTAAGAATTTGTCCATGATATCTGTCTAGCTTATAGAACAGGAGTGGAAGAATCTGAAGTGCTGTGAATAAAATGCCACTAGTAAACAGTATAATGGAGATGGCGCTTCGAGCTCCATCCGTAATTGCGTTTGGGTCATACCCCGCCCATCCTAATGCATACCCTACGAGTGCAGAACCTATCGCAATACCGAATAAGGTAGCGAAGCTATATGAAGAATATAGCAAACTTTCACTTTTCTTCCCAAATTTCCACTCTTGATAATCAACTGTATCACTCAACATCGCATAGATCGCTGCAAAACTCACTCCCATTAAAATGTAGGTAATAAGCATCAAAATAGTAAAAAGGATAGTTTGTTCACCTAGAAAGATTAGAAGAATAAATGATAATAAAGCTCCGGCAAGGGCGATGAGATTTCCATTTCTATTACCAAATCGTTTTAAAATAGGGCTTGCAATTAGGCCACCSACGAAGTTGCCTCCATTGACCACTACCAATAAAATTGTAGCCATTGCAGGTACGTTTAGAACATACGCTGCATAATAGATAATGATACCAGACACCGCTCCTAGTCCTAAGTATTGCATTAAACAACTAATAGTAAGCAATATCCAAGGTTTATTTTTAAACATATTGATTACTTGTTTCCTAGTTTCATCTTTATCTCCTATTTCTGTATACTCTGCAAATCGTTCTTTACAGTTTTTAAAAACAAGGAAAAACATTATTGTACCAAGGATAGAATATAAGGCCATCACAATTGGGAACCCCACTTGCTGATTTCCATTCCCGAAAAGGCTGACTAATGGCAAGGTACAAAAAGCTACAATAGTAGCACCCATCCCCATTCCCATCGTACGATAACTACCTAATTGTTGCCTTTCATGCTTATCTTGTGTCATCATTGTTAACATTGAACCATAAGGAAGATTGACCGCTGTATAACAGAGTCCTAGTAAAAAATATGTTATATATGCATATATTAGTTTCCCGGTGTCTGAAAAATCTGGTGTAATAAAGGTTAATACACTCAGAACCCCAAGAGGTATGGATAGGTAAAGCAAATATGGCCTGGCTTTTCCATGTTTACTTTTAGTTCTATCAACTATAATGCCCATCACTGGATTAGCAACGGCATCGCATATTCTTGTAATTAAAAACAAGGTGCCAACTGCAGCTGCTGAAATACCATAAACATTGGTATAGAAAAAGAGTAAATAACTCGCGGTCATGCCCCAAATAAAATTTGAAGCCATATCTCCTAATCCAAAGCTCACTTTCTCCATTACACCTATCTTATTTGATCTGTCATTCAAACTTGTACTCGTTTTTAATGTATCCGCTTTCAATAATTCACTCATTCTTCTCACTTCCCTTCTTTTAATTACATACCTTACTCAGTTTTCGTACATTTAGTAATGCATCTAGTTTTAACCTTCATTGATTTCCATAATCAGGCCATTTTTACAATTTCACTTTGACACATGCATACTTTCACCAACTGGTAATATGGGCTTTTGCTTAAGTAGATGATTCCCAACACGTAACGCTTGTGCAACGATAGTTAGAACTGGATTTAGTGCTGCTGATGATGGGAAAAACGATGCATCCATGACATATAAGTTTTGAACCGTATGGGCTCGACAGTATTGATCAAGGACTGAGGCAGCAGGGTCATTACCAAAACGAATCGTACCGCACTGATGGGAATTTGTTTCTATTCCCCCCATCGGCTGAGCCACTAAGATTGGATATCCAGCCCTCTTAAGCATTTTTTTTGTCTCTTTAATTAATTCTTTATGAGCATTCATGTTATTCACTTTATATCGAACCTGAATCTTACCGTCTTCGGTTAAAGTCACGCGATTTTCATTATCTGGGAGGTCTTCGGACATAAGTAAGAAATCTATACTTCGCTTTGCAACACCGTTCAGAATTGGGTAAGGGATGAACGGCTTTTTATCTTTCATCATAGATCCTTGCAGTTTCCCAAGCATTTGTACATTTCCCATAGGGTAAGGGAAAGTAGAGCTACCAAAGTAAAAGTCATTAAGTGCAAATGTTTTTTGGAAGACAGTCGGATTTTCCTTAGGCTCCAAAGCAATGACCGCAGTGTTAATATGCATCATATAATTACGTCCAACTAAGCCCGATTGGTTTGCTAATCCTTCAGGATGCTTGGCATTCGCCGAACGTAAAAGTAAAGCAGATGAATTTACAGCACCACATGAAGCCACAATAGTGTCAGCCACTGCTATAAAAAWTTTTCCATCCTTCTCAAATTCGACTGCAGTAGCACGACTTCCACTTTCATCTGTCAAAATTCGGTGAGCATAAGCATTTGTAATCATAGTTACATTCGGAGATTTAAGTGCTGGCTGTATACAGCACACATCCGCATCGCCCTTCGCATGGATATTACATGGGAATCCATCACATGTTTTACAGCGTATACATTTCCCGCCTTCGTGTAAGTCAACAGCCATAGGAAGATGTAGAGGGTTCAGTCCTTGTTTCTTCAACCTAGCTGCAATTTTTTCTAATGTCGGTTCATGAGGAACTTCTGGAAAAGGAAAAGGTGAAGACCGCGGGGGATCCGTTAAATCTTCTCCTGATTTACCATGTACAAGATAAAGTTCTTCAGCACGAGCATAGTAAGGTTCTAGGTCTTCATAGTCTATCGGCCAAGCTGGCGAAATACCGCCCTCATGTTTAATCTCCTTAAAGTCTTCTTTTCGTAATCGGTACATAACAGCACCATAAACTTTTGTATTACCTCCTACACAATAATTAGTTCCTGGCGAGAAAGGATTTCCTTGTTCGTCGTACCAGTATTCCTTCGTTTTATAGCGTTTTTCTGTGAATACTGCTTTCGTATTCCAATTTTCTGGTTCCTCTGGCAGATAGTCGCCACGCTCTAAAATCAGAATTTTCATTCCGCTGTCTTTTAATGCGTAAGCCAAAGTCCCACCACCAGCACCAGTACCGATTATAATGATGTCGTAGTGCTTTTCCATTTCTTTTATCC
>NZ_JBFUIB010000331.1:0-4171 GCF_056402095.1 Peribacillus sp. P4_C12 | reverse complement strand
TCACAAAACCCTGCAAAAAGTCCTAGCGGGATAGATTGTTTCGCTGTTAATGGCTTTACGGTTTCATTTTCCTTAGACGGCTTGAAAATAAATAGAAAACGAAACAAAACGTATACTCCTAGTCCAAATAGAAAGATAGCAATATACGGTTTTGCTAATTCAGCTGGCAAATTGCTCAGAAAACAAGCACCCACAAATGCTCCAACAGAACCTGGAATAATCAAACGATAGACCATATTCTTATCTACGTTCCCAAACTTGATATGAGATGCTCCAGAAACAGCTGTCGTTACTACTTCCGATAAGTGAACAGATGCTGATGCTACTGCAGGTACGATCCCGAATGTCAACAATAAGGAAGTTGAACTTACTCCATACCCCATTCCAAGTGAACCATCTATTAATTGGGCTAAAAACCCGATAAAGGCTAAAACGATTAACTTTTTCATGACTTCCCCCTTTTTTTACTTAGATAGAACCTAAATTACCCTCGACCCGACCTACATACAATTCGCTAGTAAATAGAACATTGAAATTTTATTTTCAGACACAAAGAGGCACCTAACCAAAATAATTGTTTCATTTTGATTAGGTGCCTTCAGTTTTTCTGATCAGCCCAATGATTTTTATTCAGTTTCTACTGGCAAAAGCCTAGCTAAAAAACGATATCTTTCTTTAAGGGAATATTTATAAATATCCTCAATTGAATCTTTTAGTAACTGAGATTTTTCATCTTTTGATAATGAACTCTTTTTTATATGCATCCTTACTTCGAAAAGAAATTCAAGGTATTCTTCATATGACTCATCATAAACTTCCTGTAAATCATTTCGGATTTTTTTAGCGAGTTTTGGACTTGCCCCATTGGTAGAAACGCTAATTGTGAGCTTACCTCTTTTCAATGTAGCTGGTATATGAAAGTTGCCCAGCTCTTGATTACTAATAACGTTAACAAGTTGGCTATGAGATGTGTTCTTATAGACTTGCTCGTTAATTTCTGAGGAGTTTGTTGCAGCTATGATTAAAAAAGCATCTTTATAGTCAGTTTCTTCTACTTCTTTAAGTAAAACATGGATTTTCCCTTCCTCTTGTAGCTTCTGGAAACCTTCGCATATTTCAGGACTTACAACAGTTACTTCAGCACCTGCTTCTAGTAAGGGGCCCGCTTTAAAGTAAGCTATTTTACCACCGCCGATAATGATACACTTTCTATTCTCAATATTAAGAGTAATTGGATACATAAGCACCCTCCTCAGACACTTCGTGAATTCGTTCTGATAATGCTTTTTCTATCTTCGGATGATAACCGAGATAACGGCAGAGAACAAAATTCTGTTTGCCTTTTTTCTGGATCTTTTTAATAGCTGTTTGGATGGATTGCATTAAAATACCGGTAAATAAAAGGTAAGGAATAATAAAAATTTGATCTGATTGGGAATCTTCAGCCATTTCCAATGCTTCTGCAAAAGTTGGTGAAGCAGCAGTCAGATAACAATCTTGTACTTGGCTTTTTGGTAACCTACGCTTAAGTAAACCCGCTAATTGACTTAAATCTCGTTTCACGTCGGGATCACTGCTGCCCCTTCCAACTAATAAAACTAGTGAATTCTCCGTTACCTTTTCGTTTGTCTCTTTCAATCTTTCTACTAAAATGTCAACCATTTTATCACTGACCCCTATGGGTCTTCCGTACTTCAACTCTACCTCTGGATACTGTTTTTTCATTTTACATAGAATGACTGGAATATCATATTTTGCATGTGCAGCAGTTAACAGAAGAACTGGAATAGCAATGATTTTCGTCGCTCCGCGTTGCACACATCGATCATAGGCATCTTCTATCGTAGGACTTTGTAATTCTAAAAAGCAATACTCCTGAATTGTGTTAGATTGTCCTTCCATGCATACATGAATAAAATCAATCGCTTGGGCAGATGCTTCTTTGACACGGCTTCCATGGCAAATATATAATATAGCTTCCATTAAAAGGCCTCATTTGCCAACAAATTTTCCGCTTGTTTTTGTTCAAACCATTTGATCTTCTCTCGTAAATTGACCACATCTCCTACAACTATCATGCAAGGATTGGAAATTTGCTCACTTTTGGCTGTTTCTAGTACATTAGCTAATGTACTGACAGCTGTCTTTTGTGTTTTTAACGTTCCCCAATGAATAAGAGCTACTGGAGTATTGGGATTTTTTCCATGCTCCAAAAGTTTCCCTTGAATATACGGTAGATTCTTCACTCCCATATATATAGCTAATGTATCAATACCATTTGCAAGAGATTCCCACTTGATATTATCATCTTCGTCTTTTTTCCGATGGCCGGTAACAATGGCAAATGAAGAAGCATGATCTCGATGGGTCACTGGAATTCCAGCATAAGCTGTGGCAGCAATTCCAGCCGTAATGCCTGGCACAATTTCAAAACTTACGCCATTTTTTGCAAGGGCTTCAGCTTCCTCTCCGCCTCTTCCAAAAACAAAGGGATCGCCACCTTTTAATCGCGTAACAATTTTCCCCTTTTTTGCATATTTAACTAGAAATCGATTGATTGTATCTTGCTGCAACAAATGATAATCCGGCAGTTTACCGCAATTAATCAATTCGACTCCTTCTTTTGCATAATTCAACAGTTCTTTATTGACAAGACGGTCATATAAAATGACATCGGCTTCTTGAATGCACTTTAATCCTTTTATTGTAATTAAATCTGGATCTCCAGGACCGGCTCCTACTAGATATACTTTCCCCATTATGCAACCTGCCTTCCCTTAGAGAATTGTTTCGAATTCCGATAATACGTAACCTGTTCCATTATTAATTTTTCTTTTTTCGTATAATGATATATCATCCACTTCAGGCATTTTCAAAAAACGCTTTTCCAGCTCGATATCAACGAGCTGGAAGGCCTTTTCATCCGAATCTGCGGCGATGATGACATGAATTAGTTCTTCTTTAATAGTGACTTCAAAACGGTATAGATTCATATTCTTCTTACCTTCCGCTATTTAAACAGCAACCTCTGTTAAAATATTATCAAGTTTACTTTGTAATTCTGATTTTCCTACTCGCTCTACAAAATCCAAGAAAGTTTCAGACAATAGCTTTGTTTCTTTGAAAAACAGGATAAGCTCTTTTAATACGTCATAAAGCTTTTCAGCTTCCACTTTCCCTTTTAATTTTTCATTGAACTTCCCACCAGCATTAAGTGTTCCGCCTACGTATATTTCAAAAGCCTCGACCATTTTTTTGTCTTGGTTTTTCATTTTGATACCTTGCAACCCGATTTCAGCAATAGCTCGTTGACCACAGTTATTCGGGCAACCCACCATATGCATTCTTACCGGTACATCTAAATCAATTTCTTTATCCAGTTTTTCAGCAATAGTTTTCATCCGGTTTTTTGTTTCAACAAGTGCCAGGTTGCAATACTCAATGCCTGTGCAAGAAACGGAATATCCAATGAATTTTTTTGGTTGATATGGAAATCTTTCAAAAATTGATTCTTGTTTTAATTCTTCAAGTTTTGCATCCGGAACATTAGGAATAATTAGATTTTGCGAATTACAGTTGCGGATTTCACCGTTTCCGTATTTTTTAGAAAGTTCAGCAAACTCAATAACTTCGTCTGGAGTTAAACGGCCAACTGGGATATTGACTCCAACATAGTTAAGTCCTTCTTGTTTTTGTTTATGGATACCATAGAAATAGCCAGCATTCCATTCCTTCAATGCACTTTCTCCCTTTTCTGGAAGTGGACCGGTGTATTCAAGCAATTTTTCCTTAAATTGCTCTGGACCCCAATCAGCAACAAGGAATTTCAAACGAGAGCGATGACGCTTTTCACGGTAACCGAAGTCACGGAAAATCGTTGTGATGGCGGCTGCCACTTCCACTGTTTTCTCCGGTAAAATGAATAAATCAAGTTCTTCTGCTAGCATAGGGACGGAGGATAATCCACCCCCTACTTTAACGTGAAAACCAACTTCTGTCTTTCCATCAATAACCTTCGTAGCTGGATTAAATGAAACGCAGTTAATTTCAGCATTGGAAGCATTATGAACATTAGCACTGACTGACATTTTATATTTCCTTGGAAGGTTTGAAAAATCTTCGTTAAGTCGGAAAAACTCAAATACATTATAAAGGACCTCACGTGTATCAA